>JAIRUL010000015.1 GCA_031254445.1 Chitinispirillales bacterium | reverse complement strand
GTTTTATGGTTGAGGTTCTCCGCCATCCAGGTTTGGCCGCCGATTTTCACGGACTTGTACATTTTCCCGTCGCGCTTGTCGGTGAACTTGCCGGCGGTAGCCGGAGGCTGCGCGTTGATAGATGCGGACGCCAAAGTCAATGCCATGATTGACATGATCAACGAATTGACAGGTTTTTTGAGAGGCATTTTCACGCCGAATCCTTTATCTATTTATTTTTTGTTCGCCGCACCGCAACGGAACACGCGGCATAACAAGGTTGCCCCGCTATGGAGCGGATTTTATTGCCCCTTTGATCCGGGCGCTTCCTTTGCCAGCGTTACGAACTTATCCCCGCAGTCGTCAAATACAACAAAGTACGCCATCGGATTCCCGCGGTTTTGGAAGCTCAAGCGCCCGTCCTCAACATCAAACCAAAGGCCGTAGTCGGGAGCGCTTTCTACATTGGTTCGTTCGCCGTTTACCAATTTATACTCGTACTGCTTTATAGGTATGCCCTCCAGCTCGATGCTGCCATCGTGAACGATAACGTTTCCTCTGTACATTTGGCTGTTTACCTGTAGCCGGTACACATACCCATCTTTTCGGCTTTGTACGTCGAGCGCAATTTTACAGCCATCGGAGTATGTGTGCCGCCCTTCAATATCCAGCATCATAACGGTTTTCGGTTTTTTGGCATTTTCCCCGTAAGAGGGAGGCGCGAATGCCATTGCTATGAAAATCGCCGTGAGTAGAGAGAGCTGAACCTTGTTCATAATAAACCTCAACCTCCTAACTGTAAAAATTACAAATTTAAAAGTTAAAATCAAATTTAAAACATTGGCGCGGTTTTTGAAAGACGTGTTCATGCAAAACTCCATTTTTAGGTTTTTGGCTTTCTCACCTTGCCGAACCGGCTGTACACTGGTCGCTGTTGACGAACTTCGGAACCAATTTGGCAAATTTGGGGGTAACGGTATGCACAAAACAGTCCCCATCGGCATTATATTCCGATCCCACTATTGCGCTAGCCTCAAGCTCGTTTAATTTTACCTTCAGCGTCGCGGCAATTTTTCCTTTTGTTGTAAGATCATATATCCAATAGTCACTGTCTTTAGGCGGTATAAATCCCATCTTGCCGGCTTCAACAACGCGCCCCTCCTCCATCATCGCAGCCTGTAATAGCTTTTCCCATGTCGCAATGACGCGCGGCGCTTCCGATGCGGCCTCTTTCGCACTTAAATTGCTGGCGTTAGCGCTACCGGACGGATTTGTTTGCCCGCGGTATATAAAAATGCTTACCTCTTCGTCCCCCATCTCAAAGTGCGTCTCTTTGGTTGGATACCCGTCGCTGTCATATTCAAAGCTGAACACGTAGTGTTCCAACGTCTCCTTGACATTCTTACCGTCGTGCACAAATTCATTGGTATATATAACCTCGGTGACATTGTTCTTCAGCCCGAAGCCGTTAAGTTGGTACGATAGAAACCATTTCGGGGTTCTGCAGTTGAGAAACGGCGACTTCTTGTCGTCGTATTTGTATTCATAGATAGTGTGCCCGTTTCCGCCGTCCAGCGTTTCTGTCACTTTAACTATGTTGCCAGCCTTGTAATGATATCGTACCGTGTAGCCTTTGTTGCTTGAATCTTCTTTCTTTGTGATATATCCATCGTAGCTTAGGGTGAATATCTCATTACCGAGGGTTATCGTATTTCCATTCTTTGTAACCTTTACCCCTTGCACGCTAAAAAGCTCGTCGCCTTTGTAGGTAAGGGCGGTTGTTTTGCCGTCGGATCCGGTTATCTTTACGATGCGGTTCTTGTCGTCATACTCGAAGATGTAGTCGGATAGGTCGTAGGAGGATTGGTAGGTGATGCGTTCTAGGAGCTTTATGCTGCCGGGGCTGTTGGTTGATTTTTGTGGGGCTTGTGCGAATGCGGTTACGGAGGATGTTAATGCTATTGCTAGCATTATGGTTGGGATGATTAGATGGTTGGTGCGGTTGCGATTTTTAAAAGGCGTGTTCATAATAATCCTTTTTATTTTTAATGTAGGGGCGACCCTCGCGGTCGCCCTATTGTTTTTAAAATCAAATTCTTTTAAATCTTTTTCAGACGAAGCCTTACAAAATACTTACAACAATAATATTCAGACGAAGCCTACGGCTTCATAACGTGTGGCGCAGAGCCGCCACACAACGTCAACGTCAAAACCGATACGTCAAAGGCTTTAGTTCGGCGCCCAGTACCTATACCCCCCAAACTCCGTCTCCAAAAACACCCCGTTTTCTTCCCTCAAAATATACGCATTCTCGCCCTCAGGCCCTGACCATGTGAAAGCTAAAATGATCCTCTCGCCGGTGTTGGCTAGGAACACCACATCTATGGCGTTGCGTCCGAACTCGCCGCCGTCGTCTACCCTCCACGTTGACTGCGCGTCATACTCCGCGGGGAAATCTTTGGATATTGTTTTATCCTTATCGACATAGACGAGGCTTGCCAGCATATCGTTTTTCTCCCTTTTGAAAACGACTAGGCATATCTTGGCGCCGGTCCTCGTTTGGCCGAGGAGTTCGCTTTGGGCGGCTTTCTTGCCTTTCAGCGCCTCGATCCTCTTTATTGTCGCGGCGTCGACGGGCTTATAGGGGCTGCCGTTTTTGGTCGTGTCGCGGGTGCTTGTGAGGGGGGTTAGGGCCTTTTTAAACCATGCGCTTTCCGAGATGAAGTATGTGCCGCCTCCAAGCGTTCCCTTCGATACGTCGTAAACGGTGCCCTGCAGGTTATCGAAATTGTAATGCGTCTGCCTGCCGTCGTCATCCTCCGTCGCGCTCTGCTTTCTGGCGGCGCTCTTCAGCTCGACGCCCGCTTTGCCGTTGCCTACGGCTACGGGGGCGCTGATGCGCGGCATATCGCCCTCGCCCGTTATGATTAGCCTTTGGCCGTTTCCGTCCGCGAACCCGAAGCGCCCCTTAAACTCCGGGAGCCCGGCGCCGCTGCCCCAGTGGCGGACGCAGCGGACGGAGAAAAGAAACGATCCGAAAGCGGACTGCCCGCCGCTCAGCTCGCTTGCCGCGTCGCTGTCGAACGCCATGCTCCTATAGAGCGCGTCGCCGGAGCCGTTCGCGTTTTCGGTCGCGCTCCACCAGTTGCCGGAGAAGCCGGCGTTGCCGAAGTCGCCGCCGCCGCCGGTGCCGCCGGGGAGGGCCGCGAAGCCGAGGTCGTCCGTGCCGTTGCCGCCCTTGCCCTCTAGGCCGTTCCACCCCTCAGCCGCTTTAAGCTTCTTGCCCGCCGCCTTGTCGCCGCCCGCCGCGGCCGCAAGCGCCGCCCAATCCTCGCGGCTCGGCAGCAGCCAGCCGCTTGGGCAAACGGCCTTGGCCGAACTCCAAGTGTACAGCGCGCCGTATTTTTTGCAGTTCAGCTCGTCGTTGCCGTAGCACAAAGCGCTCTTGTCGCCCATGTAGTTGAGGTTCTCCGCCATCCACGTCTGGGCGCCGACCTTCACCGTGCGGTATTTACGCCCGTCGCGGGAGTCGGAGAAGCTCCCGGCGCCCGCCGTTTTGCCGCTGTCGCTCCCGCCGGCGTTTGCGCCCTCCGGGTCGCGGACGCAGCGGACGGCGTAGCTGTCGCCCCTGTTGCCGCTGCTCTCGACCATTTTGTCGTCTTTGAAGCTCGTGTAGCGGGTGTACGCGGAGTTCGCCTCGTAGTCCGCCGCGCTCCACCAGTGGGCGTTGTAGCCGAGGGCGCCGTAGGTGCCGTCGCGGTCGCGGGAGCTGCTGGGCAGCGCCGAAAACCCGAAGTCGTCCGTGCCGTTGCCGCTCTTGCCGTCGCCGTCGCTCCAGCCCGTTTTCGACCTAAGCTTCTTGCCCACGCCGTCGTAGGCGGAACCGCTCCATGAATCTGGGTCGCGCACACCGCCGGCGGCGATAAGGAGCTCAATCCACTCGTCCCTGCCCGGGACGTGCCACCCCTGCGGGCAGATGCCCGTGTGCGGGTCCTTTATCTGGCCGGCGCACGAACCGGTGCCGCACTTGGGTAGGTTCATGGCCGCGGTCCAGGTGTAGAGCCGCCCGTACTTGTCGCAGTTCTCGGCCTTGCCGTTGAAGCACCTCGCCCCATTGGGCGCGTTGAAGTTCAGGTTCTCCGCCATCCACGCCTGCGTGCCGATTGTGGTATACCGGTATACCACGCTGTCGCGGGGATCGCAAAGGTGCGTCTCGGGGTTATACCCCTTGTCGCCGCACTTGCCCACAACCGCGCCATCCTCGCAGAGCATCGCCTCGGGGTCGTACTCCTTGCCGCCGCACTTCGCCACAATCTCGCTCTCGGCGTGGCAGAAGTGGCTCGCGGGGTTGTACCCCTGGCCTGCGCATTTGCCCCAGACCGCGCCGCTCTCGCAGACCTGCGTCTCGGGGTCGTACTCCTTGCCGCCGCATTTCGCTATGATCTCGCTGTCGTTGTAGCAAAAATGCGTCTTGGGGTTGTAACTTTTGCCGCTCTTGCCGCCGCATTTCTCGCCGCAAGAAAGGGTTAGCGCCGCAGCGATGGAGACGGCCGCGAGCAAAGTGAGCTTTAAAGCGTTCATAAAAGGCTCCTCATTCAGGGGTGGTTTGATGGGATTGCGATGGGGATAATATATATTGTGGGGGTGTGAAACGCAAGTTTTTTTAATGGTTTTTGGTAAAGTCAAATATAGCCCGAAAAACACCTCAAATGACTTCGAAAACGCGGTTTTAGAAGAATTTGGAATTAGGATTGAAAAAAATGAAAAACTGCCGTCATGGGTACAAAATCTTGGTTATATTATATGGTGTTTTCGTAAGAAATATTTTTTTCACAACCCCTCAAAAATGGAGGTGCAGGATGCGCCGTATGCGGTTTAATTGTGTCGTTTTGGTGGTGGCGTTGCTGTCGTTTTCGCTACACGCAGAAACGGCATATTTTTACTACTATAAGGGCGAGC
>JAIRUL010000013.1 GCA_031254445.1 Chitinispirillales bacterium | reverse complement strand
TGTTCAGCATTCACTCCGCTGCGGCCTGTTTGCACTACGGGCAGGCTTGTTTTGAGGGGCTGAAGGCGTTTCGCCGCAAGGACGGGTCTGTTGCGATATGCCGCCCCGACGAGAACGCGAAGCGCATCGCCAGCACCGCGCGGCGCGTTGTGATGGAGCCGCCGCCGGAAGGGCTGTTTATAGAGGCCGTGGGCAAGACAGTCGCTCTTAACATGGATTGGGTTCCGCCCTACGGCACCGGCGCGAGCTTCTACATCCGCCCGCTGCTTATCGGCACAAGCCCCAAAATCGGAATCGCCCCGTCGTCGGAGTATGCGCTTTTGTCGATGGGGATGCCCGTCGGCCCGTATTATAAAAACGGTTTTTTCCCCGTCAAGGCCTACGTCCAGGAGTCCTACGACCGCGCCGCCCCCAAGGGCGTGGGCAACGTCAAAGTGGCTGGAAACTACGCCGCCGGCATGCGCGGCGACCTAGAGGGCAAGGACAAAGGCTACTCGATATGCCTATACCTAGATTCCGCGAACCACCGCTACATAGACGAGTTCGGAACGTCGAATTTCATAGGCATAACCGAAGATAACCGTTTTGTGACCCCGTTGTCAACCTCAATCCTACCCTCCATAACAAATAAAAGCCTGCAAAAAATAGCCGAAGACATAGGCCTAAAAGTAGAACGCCGCCAAATTGACATAAGCGAATTGCAATCATTTAAAGAAGTAGGCGCCTGCGGCACAGCAGCGGTCATAACCCCCGTATATTCGATAACAAGGGGCGAAACCGTCTACACCTTCGGCAAAGAAAACGAAGCCGGAGAGACCCTAACGCGTTTGTTTAGAGAGATACAGGGGATTCAATACGGGGAGGTTGAGGACCGTTATGGGTGGATGTTAAAAGTGTGTTGACGTTGACGTTAAAAAGTCAAAATCTTTTAAATCTTTTTTAGACGAAGCCTACGGCTTCATAACGTGTGGCGCAGAGCCGCCACACAAAGTCAAAGTCAACATCGATGAAAAACACCGTAAAAAGCTTCTTAACCGACACCGTTCTAATGCTCCTAGGCAGCTCCCTCTGCGCCGTAGCCATAAACGGCTTTTTGCGCCACCACGAGTTCCTCTCCGGCGGCATTGCGGGTACGTCGCTGATAATTTACTACCGCTGGCCCGCGATCCCGTTCCCGATACTCTACCTATTGCTAAACGTGCCGGTTCTTTTCCTCGGCTATTTTATCGTCGGGAAAAAGTTTATAATCTACTCCCTGTGGGCCGTCCTAATTCACGCCACGATGTTCCAGTTCCTCACCCCGTTTTTCGACATCCCCGACAAGCTTTTAAGCGCGCTCGTCGCCGGCGTGCTCAACGGCGCTGGCGTGGCGCTCATTTTGCGCACGAACGGGACGTGCAGCGGGACGGAGATTATCTCTATAATCTTGAATAAATTCTACTCCGTCAATATCGGCACGGCGAACCTTTTAATGAACGCGGCGCTGATGTTTGTCGCGTGCTTCTTCCTCTCGTTAGATAAGGTGCTGTACTCGTTCGTCTTCGTGACGATGCACTCCCTCGTGATGAACGCAGTCTTCAAGGGGCTCGCCAAGCGGAAGGCGGTGATGGTCATATCGAAGAGGTGGAAGGAGATTTTGGACGAACTCAGCCTCGTGCGGAGGATCGGCGTCACCCTGCTAAGCGCCAAGGGCGGCTACACGGGGTCGGAGGAGCCGATACTCTACTCGATAGTGAAGAACCACCAAGTGAGCGTGATCCGGTCGGTTGTGATGCGCACGGATCCGGCGGCGTTTATCGCCATAATGGAGACCACGGACATAATAAACGACACGGTGGGAAACCAGCCGCCCTGGAAGATGCAGATGTACAGCGACAAAATTCGGAATTATTGACGCTGCTAGAACACAAATTCTTATTCGGTCTCTTGAACGCAGACGTAGTTGCCCGTCCTATCAAAGTAATTCTGGTATATGTGTGTCCTTGTTTGGCAGGGTATCGGGCGGGTCCTCAACCCCAAAGACTGCCCCGATTGCTCTGCGAGGTATCTAGGTATCATTGTGTTGAAACAGCCCGAATCCCAAAAGATGGTGGCTCTCTCAAATGCCTGGCCTTGTATGTTGTAAATACGCGCATCGAATTTGTAACGATGCTCAAACAATGTCGATAATGCCACTGTCGAATACTTCATCCTTGGGCGTATATCCTTTCATAAGAAGCACCTCTCCGTTAAACATATCAAAATTGATTCTCCTAAGGGCGTCCCGGTCCTCCGAGGTTCCGTCGCCGTAGGCCACCACATACCCCATGTCGTCAGAGGGCGGAAAGCTCCGCTTGTCGAGCAAAAGCCACCGGCCGTCAAACTCGGCTTCCGCCTCCCGAAAATTAAGAACACGCTTGTCGGTAGCCATCGTTACCATATGCACGCTCCCTCCCATGTCTATTTTGGGATACTCATACTATAAATATAATACATCAACGCACCGTGTAACAATACTTTTTGCGAAATCGCCAAGCCCAGCTCAGCCCCCCTCTGAAAACAGCGGCTATGCAAAAATTGTACAAAATTGCATTTTTTTGTACCATTTAAGGACAAAATAATGTATAATATATATAGCGCAAAGTATCCCTGCCATATCCCCCTAAATCGCTCAGATTAGGGGAAATGGGGGATTTTGCCGTATCCTGAAATAAAACGCTCGATTTATCTATCAAGAACGAGGGTGTCGATATGAGTATGAGTGCGAAGATCAACGGTAACGGCGGGCTTAGGCTCAGGCGGGTTTGGCTAGCGGCGTGGGCGGCGGTGGCGGTTTGCGCGGGGGGGGGGTGGGCGCAGGGCGATGGGTTTAACGTGGTTCACGCAACGGATGGGGTTACCGGATGGACGAAGTATGGTTCCGGCAACTCTTGGGGGGTGGATGATGGCGACGCGATTCCAAACGGCGGTACGTCGGATCTAATAAGTTTTCTAATAAATGATCACCAATGTCAAAATAATGGAACGTTTATTGTTCAATTCAGGAGGAATATAAGCACCGAAGGTAAAGACCAATGGGTGTCTCAAGGGGGTGGAGTGGTTTTCCGTTTTAACAATACAAGCCAGTATTATTATTTGCAGTTAAAAGCCGGTGGGTGGAGTTCGGATGGAACTATTGCAATTTACAAAAACGAAACGCCTACCGGAGAAAACGTAAGCCAAACAGCGGTGTATCAAAATACAGTTAATATTGGTACTGGCGCTGTATATAAGCTCCAAATTCAGCTAGATGGGGCGTCAATCAAGGTTACAAACATGAATGACAGCAAGGTGGTTGCCGACTACACCGATCCGGAGCCTATCCTTTCCGGAAGAGTTGGCTATGCGGCAAAACGTCTCAGCTGGGGCGGTAATTATTTCATCAGGTATATATCATCTTCGTGGGAAGGCAAAGACCCCCCCGCGAAGCTAGTCCCGGCGAACTATTTAGCTTGGAACTCGACCCCCGTAGGCGTAGATTTCAACCCGCCCGCGAGCGGCTCTTGGCTAGGCAGCTTTTGGTCGAGGGACTCGTCTAAGTCGGCTCCGGGCTCTTGGACTTCCGGCCGCAGCGCGCTCTTTGCCGGCCCGTCCGGTACATACGCCGTCAATGTCCCCGCAGCAGGCGCGACGGTGGACACCATGCGTTTTGAGTCCAACACGTATACGGTAAGCGGCCCGGGCGCGCTTACAAATACCGGTTACAGCGGGCGCATATATGTGAACGCGGCTCAGGCTACGGTAAGCGCTCGTTTGACCGGCACCGGCGGCCTAACGAAGCGCGGGGCGGGTACGCTTCGGCTGGGGTCTGCGGCGGCGGATTCGACGAACACCTACACCGGCGCGACGGTTATTAGCGCCGGCAGCGTTGTCGCGGTCAAGAACGGGGCCTTAGGCACGGGAGCGGTCACGGCTAGCGCCGCGGGCACCCAGTTGCAGCTCAACGGCGGGGTTACGCTCCCCAACGCGATAACCATTGGGGCGAGGAACCTTTACAGCTTGGGAAGCGGCACCGGCAACATGTTGAGCGGCGGCGTGTCGCTCACCGGAACGATGGATACCATACAGGTGGACAACGCGCTCTCTATGTCCGGCGTGGTAAGCGGCGGCGCGTCCGGCATAACGAAAACCGGAACCGCGCAGCTGACCCTTTCTAATGACAACACTTATACCGGCGTGACCAACGTTAGGGGCGGCAACCTGCAGATCGGCAGCGGCGGCGCAACCGGAAACCTTACGGGTACGGGTGGCATTAATGTTGCTGCCGGCACGGGTGTGATTTTCAATCGCAGCAACGCTTTTACTTACGACGGCGTCATAAGCGGCGCGGGCGGCGTCACGAAAAGCGGGGCGGGTACGCTCACGCTGTCGGGCGCGAACAGCTACACGGGGGCTACCGCGATTAACGCCGGCGGGGTCACAATCACAACCGCTGCCAACATCGGGAGCGGGCCGATAACCGTAAACGGGACGCTCACTGTAAACAACACGGCGAATATTGATTTGAATAGGCAGTTATCCGGCACCGGCACTTTTGTCAAGAGCGGGGCCGGTACGCTCACGCTGCCCGCGGCGGCGAGCGTAGGCGTTAGAAACGTTAGCGTGGGCGCGGGCGTATTGACTGCGAACGCCGCTTTGGCGGTCGATTCTATTGCGGTGGGCAGCGGCGCGAGGATTAACGGCGCGAGCTTGGGCAAGGACGGTTCTTCTAAGATCATGGTAAACGGCGGGACGCTGGCCGGCGGGACTGGCTACAATGGCGCGGTGACCTTGACGGGCACCTCCGTTAGCCCCGGAACAATTATTCATGACGCCGCTAACTTGCTCCAAATAGACGGCCCGTTCACAATGAACGCAAATTCTAGGATAAGCGCTCCTATAAGAGCCTTGTCTAGTATATTGGTAACGGGCGCGTTAACGCTCGGCGGGGCGCTAAACATAACCACCACTCCTGCCGCTCCGATTGCGGAGGGAATTTACAAAATCATAAATTACCACGGCGCGGCGTCGGGTAATTTCGCGGCGTTTACAGTGGACGGCTCGTCCCCTCCGGCGGCGTATACGTTTAAAACCGAGGTGT
>JAIRUL010000010.1 GCA_031254445.1 Chitinispirillales bacterium | reverse complement strand
GAAAAAGATTTTAAAAAGACTTTGACTTTATAGGTTTTAAAGATTTTAAAGATTAAAAGACTTTGACTTTAATTCCGCCTCCCCCCTGCTCAAACAGCACCCGCAATAATTCTGCCGGTACAGCCCCAGCTCCCGGCTCAACGCAATGCTTTTCCTGAACCCGTCTTTCTTCTTAAAATCAAACGGCGCATAGCCAACCCCGTAAACCCCCGCCGCCGCTGTTCCCGCCGCGTCAAGCATAACCGTCTTTTTGTGCGGGCTGACGCTCATAACCGTCCCGAACGTCGGCCACCCCATAGAGGCGCAAACCTCCGCCGTTCGCGTCAGCCGCAATAGAAAGCACTTCTCGCACCTCTCCCCGCCCTCGGGCGTATCCGTCAACCCGTAAACCGCGTCTTCCCAGAGGCCGGGTTGATAATCATCCCACGTAAAGGGGACGCCGTAAATCTCGGCGGCCTTTTTAGCTTCGCATAGCCTCAGCCGGTATTCGTCGCCGGGGAATATATTGGGGTTGCAGAAAAAGCAGTGCAGTTCGTATTCGCCTTTGAGCAAGTTTACGGCGTAGGCCTCGTCCGGCGCGCAGCATATATGCAGCAATAGTTTCGGTTTCCGCTCCACATCGCGCCTCGTATTTACGTTCGTAGCTGCTGCGCCGTCTGCGCCGCCTGTATCGCTTTCGCCACCGCCCGCCTGAACCTCACCGCCTGCATCACCTTTATCACGCCGAGCGACGTCCCGTACGCCGCCGCCACCCCGCCCACGCCTATCCACCCTAAGAGCACGCCTGCCGGAAATGCGAGCGCGGCGGCTAAGAGCGTGTAGTACATCAGGCCGAACCTATACATATAGTACTTGAATATGTACTCGCGAAACGCCCGCGGGCGCTGCCCGGTGAAGCGCAGGAACCTGATCCCCTCTTGCGTGACGCGGTCTTTGAACTGCCGGTTTAGCGTGAAGTTGCTCATCGCGTCGGTCCAGCCGCTTCTCTGCACGTAGTTTGCGAAGATGGGCAGGCTGTACTTCGTGTGCCCTTGCTCTAAAAGAATTTCTATCATCGGCGGCAGCAGCTCTTTTTCGGCGGGCATGCTGTTGTAGGCGAGGCGCAGGTAGCGGAAAGCCTTCGAGTTTTGCTTTCTCTCGCGGTAGTAGTCGGCTAAGAACCAGTAGTCTTCGGTGCAGTACGGGTATTCTAGCTTTATCGTTTTGTTTACGATGTCGAGCATCGGCTCGAACTTCCCGGCTACGCGCAGGTGCTGGTAGTAGTCGCGCAGGGCGTCCGCGTTGTCCGGGTCGATGGAGATTGCTTTCTCAAAGAGCTTTTCCGCGGCCTCGTAGTCTCCGCGCTCCGAGCTTGCGATGGCGAGCACCCTATACCCCTCCGCGTCTATGGGGGAGATCGAGATGGCCTTTTCGGCGTTTTCTGCGGCGCCGTCTATGTGGCCGGTGTTCAGGTTGACGTATGCGAGGTCTAAGTAGCCGACGGGCGAGTTTGGGTAGAGCGAGATAGAGTGTTGCGCCATCGACTCCGCCCTGTCGAACTCGCCCCTTTGCGAGAGGCAGTAGATGAGCTTCGACATGTGGCGTATGTTTTTGGGCGACTCGCGGAGCGCCTCTTCGTAGAGCTTGACGGCCTCAATAGCCTTGCCGGTGAATATCAGGTGGTCGGCGTAGAGGTCGCGCGCCTCGTCGAAGTTCGGGCTTATGAGCAGCGCGGCCTTGTAGCAGGCCTCCGCCTCCTCGAAGCGCCCGAGGCGGTCGAAAGCGAGCCCGCCGTTGCGGTAGGTTTCGGGGTTGTTTGAGTTCAGCTCCTTGGCAATCTCGAAGCACTCGACCGCGCTCTCGGCCTCGTTTATCTCCGTGTAGTACCAAATGAGCGCCGAGACGACAAGCTCGTTTTCGGGGTGGAGCCTATGCGCCTCGATTAGGAACCTGCCGCCGCGCCATATCTTGCCCATCATGGCGAACGCGTAGAAGAGCCCCAGCAGGCAGTCGGCGTTGCCGCGATCGAGGCGCAGGCCCGTCATGAGGCAGGGGATGGCCTTGCGCGGCAGGTTCTGCTCCGTGTAGACGCGCGAGTAGAGGAAGTGGAGCTCCCAGTAGTCCTGAAACGCGGACTTGTACTTGTCAAGCAGCGCGTGGGCGTCGTCGAAGAGGCCGAGGTCTAAGAGCTCCTGAACCTTGTCTAAGAGGTCGGGCAGGTCGGACCATTCGTTGTCTAAGATCATGGGCGCGCAGCCTCTTCTCGGGCGCTTATTATAACCGGCGGATACTTCTTCTTAAAGAGCCTGTCGAACGCGCCCGATACCAAGATGCCGGTGAAAAACGCCGCGCCGACGCTGAACGCGGCTGAGTGCGATTCCGCGCTCTCCGGCGCGGCCGCCAGCCAATAGAGTATGACCGCCAAGGCAAAGGCGACAGGGATGCCGAATACCACCGCGCTCATCAAGTTCGGTTCGGGGATGAAGCGGGCGAAGAGGACGCGCTCGCCAAGCTTGTATTTCATAGGCTCGTCCACCGGCACGGCAAATTTGCGCGCGTAACCGTTCGGCGTAGAGACAAGCGCCAAACAGCCGCCGCACTTCCCGCAGCCGCCGGGCGCGCACTCTTTTTTGGGCGGGGCCGGGGAGGGGTTGATGTTCAGCGTTACGGGCGCAACAAAGACTTGGCCCCTGCCGATGGCGCAGACGACGCCTTCTCCCGAATCTTTGCGCGCGAATTGGAACATTTTTTGTTATCCAATGATAAAATTAAAATATGGCGCCGGCGTCTTTGCAAATTATTTTCCCGTTTTGGGTGTAGAAGCGCTCTATCGACGTCCCCAAGTTGCACAGAACCTCGTAGCCTATGGTTTTTCCGATAAGCGCGATGTCGTCCGGCGTGATGGACTCGTTGCCCTGCGCGCCAATAGCCACAACTTCGTCGCCTACGGACACGGCGGGGTTAGGGCCGGCGTCCACCATAATGTAGTCCATCGTCACGTTCCCCGCGATGCGGTAGCGCTTGCCGCCTATCAGCGCCTCGCCCTTGCCGTTTAGATACCTCGGCAGCCCGTGGGCGTAGCCTATGGGGACGGTCGCAATCCACGTCTCGCTCGCGGTGACGTAGTTCCCGCAGTACGACACAGGGGTGCGCGCCGGAACCTTTTTCATCTTGGCAACGTGCGATATAAGCGAAGCGACGGGCTTTAAGCCAACGCCAAAATCCTGCGACGGGTCGGGCTTGCACCCGTACAGAACAACCCCAGGGCGCGCGAGCGTGCAGCCTTCTATCGGGAAACGCAAGAACGTCGCGGAGTTGCCGTAGTGGACGTGCGCCGGCGCGCGCCCGGCGGCGCGGAGTTGGCCGAGCGCGCCCGCGAACTTTTCTAACTGCCGCGCGACGGTCGGCGTATCCGGCTCGTCCGCGCTCGCCATATGGGTAAACGCGCCGTCTATGCGTATTTGGGGCGCGGAATTGATTTTGTCGATTAACGCGCCGATTTCCTGCGGCAATATCCCCATGCGGCTCATGCCGGTATCGATATTGACGTGGAAGCTCACGTTTACGCCGTAAGATTCCCACCTGTCAATATCGCTCAAGTCATTCAGCGCAAAGGCAACGCCGTTGTCCGCGCCAAAGCGCAGCTCCTCCTCCGTGGCCATCCCCAAAACCAATATCGCGCCGCTAACGCCGGACTTCCGAAGGATAGCCGCCTCCTGCGGGCGCGCCACCGCGAAGAACTTTACGCCGCCGTCGCGCTCCAAGGCGTTGGCGATAACAACGCTGCCGCACCCATACGAGCAGTCTTTCACGACCGCGATAACGCCGACGCCGCGAGGCAGCGCGGAGCGAACCTGCGCGAGGTTGTGCAGCAGATTGTCGATAGATATCTCGACGTAAGGCGAATACCGCGGGCGCGTCCCATCCATAATTATATTATCCCCTGTCTTAGCTGCCTTTGCTTGATGATAACCGCTAACCCCTATTCCATCTTCTCAGCGACAACCTTCCACTCCCCGCCTACGTTTTGCCTAAAGAAGCAGGAAAAATAATTTTCATGGCAAGCCGCGACCGACTGATCTATCCTAAACAGCAGCGCGTCCCCGTCGCAGTCGATGTACGCCTCGCGCACTTTCTGAACGTGACCCGACGTCTCCCCTTTCTTCCACCGCTTCTGCCTGCTCCTGCTCCAGTAGACCATGTCGCCGCTTGAGAGCGTCTCGGCAAGCGTATCCCTATTCATGTAAGCGACCATCAGCACTTGATTAGTCTCAAAATCCTGCGCGACGGCGGTAACAAGCCCCTTGCCGTCGAATTTTACTGCGTCGATTAAAGCCATTGGCATTGCCTTTTTTGATTAAAGTTTTTGAATTCAACGCTCACCCCCTCACCTGCCCATTCCCCCGCACCACCCACTTGTACGTCGTCAAGTCCTCCACCCCCATGGGCCCGCGGGAGTGCAGCTTGTCCGTCGATATTCCTATCTCGCAGCCCATGCCGTACTCGCCGCCGTCGGCGAAGCGGGTGCTGGCGTTTATCATTACCGAGGCGGTGTCTACGCGCTCCGCGAACAGGGCGGCCTCGTCTTCCGACTCGGTGACTATCGCGTCGGTGTGGCGCGAGCCGTACTTGTTTATGTGGGCTATCGCGCCCTCTACGCCGTTTACGGTGATGATTGACAGGCGCAAGTCCAAGTACTCGTTGTAGAGGTTCTCTTCATTAATAGGCTCTATCGCGCCGGACAGCGCGCGGCTCTCATCGTCGCCGAAGAGCGTTACCCCCTTGTCAATAAGCTCAGCGGCGATTATCTTCCGCACCTGCAAATCGAGCCCGCTGTCCAAGAGCAGCGTCTCCATGGCGTTGCAGACCCCGGGGCGCTGCGCTTTCGCGTTGAGGGCTATGGGTATAGCCTTTTTCAAGTCGGCGTTCCTTGAAATAAACACGTGGCACACGCCCTTGTAGTGCTTGATTACCGGAATGCGCGACTTCTCGACGACCATCCTGATTAGGCTCTCGCCGCCCCTCGGGATGACGAGGTCAATCTCGGCGTCTTTGCGCAGAAGCATCTCTACCGCGGCCCTGTCGGTCGTGGGGATAAACTGCAGCGCCTGCGCGGGCAGCCCCGCCTCTAAGAGAGAGCGCGAAAATAGTTCGGCGAGGGCGCAATTAGAGTGGAACGCCTCGGACCCGCCGCGCAGGATGACCGCGTTGCGGCTCTTGAGGCATATCGCCGCCGCGTCCACCGTCACGTTCGGGCGGGACTCGTAGATAATGCCGATGACGCCGATGGGGACGCGCACCTTGTGGATCGTAAGCCCGTTCGGGCGGACGCGCTCGTCAAAAACGTCCCCCACCGGGCTCCTAAGCCCGGCGACCTCCTTTAGCCCGGTAACCATAGACGCCAGCGCCTTATCGGAGAGCGCCAAGCGGTCGAGCATCGCGCCGGAAAGCCCCTTTCGCCGCCCCGCCTCCAGATCCTTCCCGTTCTCCTCCCGAAGCCGCGCCTTGTCCGACTCAAGGCAGGAGGCCATCGCCAGCAGCGCCTTGTCGATGCTGGCGGCCGGCTGGTTCTGGATAAGCAGGGACGCGCGGCGGGCATTGGCGGCGATGCCGTCTATAACCCCCTCGAGGCTTTCGATCGCCGCCGGCGCTGAAGATGCGGTTTCTGACATTGCTCTTTTGCCCTTATCGGTGAAAACGGCGTTTGCGCGATTGTTTTTTTGGGTAATTAGCGACAACTGTTAATTGTTTATGCAACGCTACGACAACGTAAAATACGTTATGGGCGGCGGCTGAATCAAATAAAACGGCAGTGGCGGCTATTTTTTGCCGGCGCCCGTTGCCTCATTTAAAAATCTAACTTTGGGGTTTTGCCCCAGCCTATACCCGTAGCCTCACGTTAGATGTGACCTTGATGCTTTTAAAAATAATACTTAATTTCCTTTCGATGGTCTTTTTTAGCTTAAATGGGTTTAGGGTTTGATGGAGTAGTCTTTGGATGTCTGGAGTTGCTTTTCCCGAGGCGATGAGCCTTTGGTACGGGGTTTCTGGTTTGTCGTAGTTTTTTTGTATTTGCTGTTGATTTTGGTTTTGTAAGCGAGTTTCATGGACGGGCAGAAGTAGTTTTGATAATAGAGCGACCATTCGTTGGCGTATAGGTCGTTGATCAAGCCTAGAAGAGCAGGGTTGCCGATGCGGTCATAGCCGAGCAGGTGCCTCGGATGGGTTCAGTTTTGTTGCTCTACGTGGGCGTTGTCGTTTTTCTTGTACGGCCTAGAACGTGTGAGGCCGGTCGGTGCTTTTCGGTCGGTGAAGTACCTGACGAGGTGG
>JAIRUL010000285.1 GCA_031254445.1 Chitinispirillales bacterium | reverse complement strand
TTGCTGTTAAGAAAGATGATATAGCGTTTTGCGTATCTTCAAAGATATCGAGCGCTCTTGATTCTATGCGGGTTGACGCCAACGGGCGGCCCTGCGCCATACAATTTGGAACTTGACCGACGCGAATGGCCGCCCTGCGGCGGGGGTTATTTTCGCGTTCCCGATTTTATTTAGCCTTCGGCGGCGGGGAAAAATTATATTTACCTTACTGCGGCGTTTATTGTGCGTCGCGGACTCTTAATCTTTACGGCGACGGGCTTATGGGCGCAAGAGCAAACAGGGGTTATTTCGGGCGGTTCGGCGGGGCGTTTGCGCCGGAAACGCTGATGCCGGCCTTGGCGGAGGCGTGGGAGGCTTACGGGCGTTTTCGGGCGGACGAGCGGTGGCAGGCGGAGTATGCGCGGCTGCTTGAAACCTACTGCGGGCGGGCGACGCCGCTTTACGAGGCGGTGAACCTGGGCAAGCGTTTGGGGGGGCGGGCGCGGGTGTTCCTCAAGCGCGAGGATTTGAACCACACGGGCGCGCACAAGATCACGAACGCGCTGGGGCAGGCGCTCCTCGCGCGCTTCATGGGCAAGGGGCGGCTCATCGCGGAGACGGGGGCGGGGCAGCACGGCGTGGCCACGGCCACGGCGGCGGCGCTCCTCGGGATGGAGTGCGACATCTTTATGGGGACGGTGGACATGGAGCGGCAGTTGCCGAACGTCTTCCGCATGAACCTGCTCGGCGCGCGGGTCGTGCCGGTGCCAAGCGGCGGCAAGACCCTCAAGGACGCCGTGAACGAGGCGATGCGCGACTGGACGCGCACGGTGCGCGACACGCACTACGCTTTCGGGTCGGCGCTCGGGCCGCATCCGTTTCCTACTATAGTGAGGGATTTTCAATCCGTAATCGGGCGGGAGTGCCGCGCGCAGGTGAAGGCGGCGGCGGGGAAGCTGCCGGACGAGGTCGTGGCCTGCGTGGGCGGCGGGTCGAACGCCATCGGGATTTTTAGCGCGTTTATCAAGGATGCGGGCGTTAAGCTTGTGGGGGTCGAGGCCGGGGGGCGCGGGTTGCGCGGGGCAGAGCACGCGGCGAGGCTCACGCCGTCTGCGAATTCGAGGCCGGGGATACTGCACGGGTCTTACTCTTACGTTTTGCAGGATAAGGACGGGCAGATATCGAACACGCACTCTGTCTCGGCGGGGCTCGACTACAGCGCCGTGGGGCCGGAGCACTCGCACCTATTCGAAAGCGGGCGGGCGGCGTACACGTATGCGACGGACAAGGAGGCGGTGGGCGCGTTCAAGGCGTTGTGCGAATGCGAGGGGATAATCCCGGCGCTCGA
Organism: Chitinispirillales bacterium; assembly: GCA_031254445.1. Lineage (GTDB taxonomy): Bacteria > Fibrobacterota > Chitinivibrionia > Chitinivibrionales > Chitinispirillaceae > GUT77. The sequence goes on along the minus strand of JAIRUL010000285.1, from coordinate 12,678 downwards.
GTCGTCTCACGCGGTGGCGTACGCCATCAAGAATGCGGGGAAGATGAAGAAAGGGTCGGTCGTGGTGATAAACCTTTCGGGGCGCGGGGACAAGGACATTGATTCGGTAGCGAAATTTCTGGGAGGGGCGGCATCATGAGCAAGCGCCGTAAAATCATCAATACCGCAGGCAGGCATCACGAAACAACCGCATGGGCGGGCGGCATCAACTCAAAATCTAAGCGCGCGGGGGCGGCAATACAATGACCCGGTACGAGGCGGCGTTCAAGAGCGTTAAATCGCGCGGCGAGGCCGCGTTCATTCCGTTTGCGGTTGCCGGCGACCCTGATCCCGAAGCGTTCCTAGAGGTAATCAGGGCCTACGTGGACGGCGGCGCGGACGTGCTTGAAATCGGGTACCCGTTCTCCGACCCTGTCGCCGACGGGCCGGTAAACCAGCGGGCGGCGCAGCGGGCTTTGAGGCATGGGTTTAGCCACGCGCTCTTTTTTTCATTGATAAAGGAGATACGCGCGTTTACGGACATCCCGATAGGTTTGTTGACTTATGCGAATACGGTTGCCCATTTAGGGTGCGAAGCGTTTTGCAGGAAAGCCGCGCGGGCCGGAATCGACAGCATTTTGGTCGCCGATATGCCGCCGGAGGAGACGCGGGAGCTTAGGATGGCGATGGGCAGGCACGGCATCGGGCGCGTGTTCATAGTGAGCGAGCTGACGCCTAACGAGAGGCTGCGCTACATTTGCAGCCGCGTGGACTCGTTCGTGTACGTGGTGAGCCGCCCTGGGATCACGGGGGTAGACGCCACGCTCAGCGCATCGGTAAAAGCGACTCTTGCGCGGATACGCGCCACGACGGACAAACCGGCTGCGGTGGGCTTCGGCATATCGACGCCGGAACACGTGCGCGAGACAACAAGGGCCGGCGCGCAGGGGGTGATCGTGGGCAGCGCGCTCGTGAGCGAGATAGAGAAAGCCGCGCTGGCCGGACGGAATCCGTACGGCATACTGAAAAAAAGGGTGAGGGCGTTCAAAGCGGGGACATATGGCGGAACCGGAACTAAATCTTGACGCGATAGCCTCGCGCCTTGAGGCGCTTGAGGAGACAATAATCCACCGCATCATCGACCGCGCGCAGTGGCATGCGAACGATGCCGCCTACCTGCCGGGGATGAGCTGTTTTTTTGGCGGCGAGACGAGCTCGCTCTTCGAGCTGCGCCTGCGCGCCCACGAGGAGATGGACGCGCGCTTCGGGCGCTTCTGCGTGCCCGAGGAGAGGCCGTTCACGAAAGACCTCCCCAAGCCGCAGCGCGAGGTGAACCTCCCCGATACCGGCATCCGTATGCGCGACTACGACGCGATAAACCTGACGCAAGCGGTGGCGAGCAGCTACAGGCTGCTCTTACCGAACGTCTGCCCCGCTGGCGACGACGGCCAATACGGTTCTAGCGTGGAGCACGACGTCTACGCCCTGCAAGCGATCTCAAGGCGCCTGCATTACGGGGCGATGTACGTTGCCGAGAGCAAGTTTCGCGCGGACACGGAGGGTTACACGGCGCTTATCGAGGCGCGCGACCGCGACGCGATCTTGGAGCGGCTAACGCGCAAGGACGTAGAGAAGCGGATATCCGACCGCGTGAAAGCGAAAGTGAAGAACCTACAGGCGAAAGTCAACGCGTCGGTGCGGCATAGAGTTAGGCCGGAGCCTATTATAGTGTACTATAAGGATTTTTTGATTCCGCTTACGAAGCAGGGGCAGGTGTTGTATTTGCTGGGGCGGGCGTGAATGGCGTACAATCCTAAAACGGTGGCGATATACAGCGTTGGGCTTCTCGGCGGGTCTATCGGCGCGGCGCTCAGGCAGTCTGGGTTTGGCGGCAAGATTATCGGCCTCTCGTCGGAAAGCGGGTTGAAGGTTGCCTTAGGGCGCGGGTTGATTGACGAGGGGTATCCGTATTCCGGCTTGCCGGCGGTTATCCGGCAAACGGATTTGCTTATCCTCTGCTCCCCCATCCTCGCGATTGTAGGCGCGATAAGGGAGCTTGGGGGGATGGAGTTGCCGCGCGGGCTTGTCGTTACCGACATCGGCAGCACAAAAAGGGTTATTGTAGGCGCGGCTAAGGAATACTTGCCGCCGCACGTCAGGTTTGTGGGCGGCCACCCAATGGCGGGGTCGGAGAAGAGCGGGCCGGGCGCGAGCGATCCGAATTTGTTTAGAGACGCCGTGTACGCGTTGACGCCAACAAATAGCGGCGACACGCATATTGTCAACACGCTCGCCGATTTTTTACGCGCTTTTCTAGGTTGCCGCACTGTGGTATTAGACGCGGAGACGCATGACGCGGTAGTCGCCGCGGTGAGCCACCTGCCGCACATCTTAGCGAGCGCGCTTGTGCAGTGCGCGAGCGAGCGCGGAAAGCTTATACCGGAGACGCTGTCGCTAGCCGCCGGCGGGTTCAGGGACATGACGCGGATCGCCGCGTCGAAGTACGATATCTGGCACGATATCTTCTCCACCAACAAGGAGGCGATCCTGCCGCTAATAGATTCGTACATAAAGATTTTAAACGATATGAAGCTGCTTTTGGCGAACGACGGGCTGAGGGAGAGCTTCGAGGCGGCCAGAAAAGTGCGGAAATCTATGGGTTGACGTATTGGGGACGGGAATAGCCTGAGACCGTAGGCCGAAGGCCCAAAAATAAAACTCTTTAAAATCTTTTTCAGACGAAGGCTTTAAAATCAAAGTCTTTTAAATCTTTTTCAGACGAAGCCTACGGCTTCATAACGTGTGGCGGCTAAAGCCGCCACACAAAGTCAACGTCAAAGTCAAAGGCGGCGGTGTGGACGGTTTTGATGTTGATGTTGATTTTGACGTTGTGTGGCGGCTCTGCGCCACACGTTATGAAGCCGTAGGCTTCGTCTGAAAAAGATTTAAAAAATTTGACTTTTATAGGCTTCGTCTGAAAAAGATTTAAAGAATTTGACTTTTATTTAAGGATGGCAACCCATAATGATAAATTTACGCCCGGCAAAGAGCATTCAAGGAAAAATTACTCTTCCCGTATCGCCCGACCTACTCTTCATGGCCGCGCTCGGCGCGTGCGCGGCGGGGCGTTGCGTTCGTGTCGGCGGGGTTAGCAGGAGCGATGTAGTCGACGACATCGTCCGCTCGTTAAGCGGCCACGCGGCAATAGAATTGAGCGGCGGGGCGCTCTCAATATCGCCCAAATCAAACGGCGGCGGCGACCCCGCGCTTCTTCTATCGCTCCCCGACTCGCTGATCCCCTACCGCGTGATCTACCTCTTCATGGGCCTTGGGATGGGCAAGACGGTGGCGATGAAGTCGGCTACGCAGATGCAGCTCCTAGACTTCACCGCGCAGGCGAAGAGGGTGGGCGTCACCGTAGAGCCCGTCAACATTGACCGCGCGGAGGCTGTCGGGCTGCGGGCGGCCTATTTTGACAACGGGATAGCGGAGGGTTCGTGCCCTAGCGAGGACGACTGCGCGGCCCTCTTAGCGTTTCTCTTCGGCAAGAGGGAGAGGCTTACGTTCTCTATCGTCGACTACAGCTTGTCAACCCCGCTGCGCAAATTAGCCGGCGCTTTCGGGTTCGCCCTGAGCGCAAAGCTCTGCGCGACGGAGGGCGAGGAGGGGCTAATGTCGAAGCGGATGAGATTTTTGCAGGGCAGGCAGCGGAGCGCGTCAACGCAGAGCCAAACGTTTAGCGTCGACCCTGACTTTCCGGGCGGCGTGGGCAATGCCGGCGGGCACGGGGACGGCGAACCTATCGGCGGCGTCAACGCATCGGAACGCGTTGCCGGCGGTGATGACGAGAATGTGAACGCATCGGAAAACGTTGCCGGCGGATCCGGCGGCGATTGCGGCAAACAAGCGCGTTGCGCCGATACGGCTGCCGTGCTTGATATCGCGGTCCCGGGCGACGAGATTTTGGCCGCCGCCTTAATCGCCGCAAAGACTCTCGTCAGTAAAGGCGATTTGGAGCTGACGAACGTCCCCTTGGAATCTTGGGCTATGCAAACGATATCGTTCGTAAAAAAGATGGGCGGAAAAATCAACGCCAAAGAAAACTCAAAAACCGCCTTTGGAAACGCCGGATCCGTCACCATCCAAAAATCCGAATACGCTGGCCGCAAGATTCGCTGTATCCCTATGTATCAATTCTTGGGCCACCTCCCAAGCATTACCGTCGCGGCCGCTTTCGCCGATGGCAAGTCCATTTTTCGGGACATGGCGGCGCTGCGCCTCTTCGAGCCGGACGGGATAGGCCAGCTTGAGCAGTCCCTGCGCCCCTTGGGCGTGCGCCACGGCGAGATGCCTGACGGCATCGTCGTTGAGGGGGCGAAGGAGTTCGACGGCTTCGATATGCCGGAGGCGCTGCCCGCGCATATCGCCGCCGCGTTCTGCGCGGCGGGGCTTAGGTGCGTCGGGAAGACGTCGGTAGCGGACGACTTCATCGTGGCGCGGTGGCCGGAGTTTGAAAAACTGATAAACGAAATTTGCGAATTTAGGAACAAATAGATGATCCGCGAGCTTCGCATAAAAAACCTTGCGCTAATAGAGAACCTAACTCTAGGCTTCGAGGGCGGCTTCACCGTCTTCACCGGCGAGACAGGCGCGGGAAAGTCTATTCTCATCGGCGCAATAGGGCTCTTGCTCGGCGAGCGGGCGTCGTCGGAGATGATAAGGAGCGGGTGCGACGACGCGGAGGTTTGCGGGTGTTTGGAAATTGAGAACTTTCGCCCTAAGCTGCAACGTTTCTTGAAAGAGGCGGGCATTGAAACCGACGAGGGCTGCCTCATCATCCGCCGCAACATTTCGCGGGCGGGCAAGAACAAGATACTCGTCAACCAAATACCCCTCCCCCTCTCGTCCCTCAAATCCCTTGGCGACCTATTGATAGACCTGCACGGGCAGCACCAGCACCAGTCGCTCTTAAACGAGGAGGCCCATGTCGATATTGTGGACGCCCTGCCGCAGACCTACGAGGCACGGAGCGCTTACGCGTTTCTGTACAACGCGTTCTCCGCGGCGAAGCAGGAGCTGCACGACGCGCAGAGGGCCGCGCGGGAGCTCGCCGACAAAAGGGATGTTTTGGAGTTTCAATTTAGGGAGTTATCCGCGCTCGACCCGCAGAGGGGCGAAGACGAAACGCTTGAACAGGAGCTCTCCCTCCTGTCAACATCGGCGCAACGCTCGGAGTGCGCGAAAGAGATTTTAGTTCTGATGGGCTCGGCTGAAACGGATGGCGGCGGCGCGTCGATACCAAAAAAATTGGCGCAGATAAAGCGCCATTTGGAGACCCTAAGCAAATACGATCCATCGGTCGCCCCGTATATCGGAGAATTGGAGTCTGTCCTATCAACCTGCTCGGACTTGGATTTATTTTGCAGCAAATACATCGAGACGATGGGCGGCGGCCCTCAAGGCAGGATGGAGGAGATAAATGCGCGGCTTGCGAAGATACAGCGGCTCAAAAAGAAGGATTCTTGCGGCATAAACGAGCTGATTGACAAAAAGGAACAGTTGGCAAAGAATCTTTCGTTGCTTAACAATACCGACGCCGACATCGAAGCATTACAAAAAAATGCCGAAAAAGCGCGCAATTTATGCGTCGCCGCCGCGTCCGCCCTAACCGCCGCGAGAAAAAGCGCCCTCTCGGAATTCGACAGGGAGGTAACGCGACGCATGGAGCTTTTAGGGTTTAACGGCGGCGAGTGGAAAACCGCGCTAACGCCTACAGCCGAACCGGCGCCAAAAGGCATGGAGGAGATACGCTTCTTAGTTAGGACAAACCCTGGCGAACCGCACCTGCCGCTTGCAAAGACCGCCTCCGGCGGCGAGGTCTCGCGGCTAATGCTCGCCGTCAAGTCCATATTAGCGGAGCAGGACGAGATACCGGTACTGATATTCGACGAGATAGACACCGGCATAGGCGGCGTTTTAGCCAAAGAGGTGGCGAAAGCGCTCTATTCACTATCGTCAACGCACCAAGTATTATGCATATCCCACCTACACCAGATAGCCTCCTCCGCAGACCATCATTATTTAGTAACAAAAAAGACCATAGGCGGCAGAACGGTAACCGAGGTCGTACCGTTAGGAATCGACGCCCGCACAACAGAAATAGCAAGAATGCTGGGCGGTGAATCTGAAATTACGGTCAAACACGCGAGAGAATTATTGAGAAACAGGGGTTGACGTTGCCTTTCAAGTCAAAAGATAAAGTAGCTTACGCCAAGGCCAAGTTGCCCCCGCGCGAACCCCGAGCCGTAAGCCGCCGTCGGACGCGCTTACAGGAGATAGGATGCCAATCAAAACAAATATTAGAAGTACGGCAAAGCGTTTCATACATAGTAAGGCGACTTTGCGCGAATCATGACTCCACCTCCATCGGTGCAAATGTTCTTATTCGTAAACTCCTTTGCTTAAAGTTTCTATTTCGGTTCTATTCACGACGATATAAACATCTCCATTATAAGCTATGGACACACCACCACGTCGTTCATCAATGGATGCTTGTTCAAACTTGCTACCGTTTTCGGTAAAACTTATAACATCGTCGCCTACTATTACAAAGCGAGTTCCGTCATAGATCATACTATGGCCCCTCCCACCGCAATAAAGATGTTTCCATCCTTTCCCCTTTTCATATTGCGCTAACCCCCCACTCTCATCCATCAATAGGAATATTCCATTTCCATAGGCTATCGAAGATACAAATGCGCAACTTGGCATATATAGCCCACCGGAATAACAATGATCATTAAAATTAAGCCCAGCTCTCTCCCAGTTTATGCCGTCGGTAGAAACGGATACGCCACAATCGTCATGCCCACCCATAAATAGTTCATCCCCATGAACAAGTTTTACACGATCTACACGAAACATCTGTTCTATCTGTTGTTCAATCCACTCAACCCCACCATCGGAGATGAGAACAGTGTTCCCACTATCCCATCTACCTGCTACATACCTCCCATTTCCCCAAGCAATAGACTCAAACGGCCATCCTCTCCACGTTCCCCTAACCGTCCATTCCACTCCATCCGCAGAAGTGATTATTGTTCCGCTATCCCCCACCTCGTCCCGCATCCCTATCCCCGCCATACCGCCCCCCGCCACAAACATCCCACCGCCCCATACCACAGAATGGAGCGCATGATGCGTCCCGGAGCTTCTCTCCGTCCACTCAACCCCGTCGGGCGAGGACAAGATTGTGCCGGCATCCCCCACAACCACAAACATCCCGTTGCCCCCGGCAGCGATGCCATTCAGATTTTCAGTGCCGCTGTAGCGTAGCGTTCTTGTCCAATGGTCGTGGGCCACATTTGTAGGATGCTTGTCGCAAGCCGCCATAATAATTGCTCCAACCGCGACAGCCGTAAGCAAGAGAACCATTAACACATTAAGCGCGTTTTTTACGCACATTATGGCTCCACCTCCATCGGTGCAAATGTTCTTATTCATAAGTTCCTTTGCTTAAAGTTTCTATTTCAGTTTTAACCACAGTTACATAAACATCTCCGCTATAAGCCATAGATACCCCGTAATATTTTTCAGTGACAAACGCTTGTTCAAACTTATCGCCGTTTTCGGTAAAGTTTATGATATCGTCGCCTAATATTACAAAGCGGGTTCCGTCATAAATCATGCTATGCCCTCTCCTATCGCAACCAAGATGTTCCCAATGCCCACCCCTTTTTATATCGCGCTAACATACCACTCTCATCCATTAAGAGGAAAATACCGTTTCCATAGACTATCGAACGTATAAACACGCATCTTTTGCGAATATACTTGCGTATATGATACTATAGGTATACTGTAGTTTTAATTAAGCAAAAGGATAAAATCAAAATCTTAAATTCAATTCTCCTGAAACTGCGGAGCTATCATACCCTCCTCCGCCACTGTCGCCCCTCCTCCGCTCCCGTCGAACGCCATTTTGTAAAACAAGTGTTTCGGGTCTGTCACCCGATAGCTGTTTTGGGCGAACGTCACGTCGTGCCTTGTGACGCTCTTTATCCCGTAGCCTATGTGCACGTGCGGACCGCTTGTCCTTCCTGTCATTCCTACCGTGCCGATTGGCATCCCTTTTTTGACGATGTCGTCGGTCTTAACGAAGCGTTTGTCTAAGTGCGAGAAGAAGATTACCTCGTCGTCGAAGAGCACGGCCACCGTTCTGCCCCCCAGCGCTTCGGTTTTGAGCACTGCGACGCCGTCTACTGGGCTTAGCACATCGCTGCCGTATGTTCCGGCTACGTCCATGGCGTAGTGGGGCTGCCCGCCGCCGGTGCCGCGTTCGCACCAATCGCCGGTTACGTAGGGGTAGGGGTCGTTCACTAAGTCCATGAAAAATTTGTAGGCCGGCGCCATCGCCTTTTCCTGTTTGTTCACTATGGACATGGGCGGGTAGAATGAGAGCGTTACGCCATCGGGCACCCTATTGTAGTCGGCGATTCTCGGCTCGCCGGCGTTCCGCGTCATGTTGTAGGCGTCGACTGTTTCGGTGAGGTACTTATATATTTCCTTTTGGGAGGGGACCATGGCTCTAAATACGCTTATGGCGTACTTGGCCATGCGGGTGGCGTTGTCGCCTTTGCCGAAGGTGTGCCTTATGGGCGCGGCGCCGCCGTCGGCCACCTGCTGCGGCGCGATGGGGCGCGGCGCGGCGGCTTCGGGGATCGCGGGGTTGTGGGCGATTACGGCCGCGAGGAATATCACGGCGGCGGCCTTGAACGAGAGGATTACCCTCTCTTCGAGCGCGGAGGCTGTGATGTTTTCCCTGCTTAGGCCGTTGAGCACGTACTGAACATTTTTGGCGAGAAGCTCGAACGCGGCTACCGCCGCCGGGTCGCCCCCGTGGTCGTAGATGCTCTTACCGGCGTCCTGCGCGTCGCGAATGGCGGCGGACTCGGGGATTTCGAGGTCGAGCATGAGCGACTTCGGCTTTAGCTCGCCGCCGGTGTCGTTGTGGAGCGCGGCCTCCTCGCAGAGCGCGTCGAGGAAACGGCTGTTTGCGCTTGCCGCGCCCGCCTTCGCCTTGACGCCGGCGCCGCGGCGGCTCACCTCGTTCTTCACGATGCGCAGGCGCACGTGCGGGTTGCGCGAAACAAGGCGCTTTATGCGGGCCAAGTAGTCCTTAAAGCTGTTTGCGGAGAGCGCGTCTAAGGTGACGGGGACGAGGTTAATGTCGCTGTTGACATACAGGAACCGCGTCAGCCTATTCCAAACGGAGGGGGTGTCTATGACGATGTACTTGTACCACTCCTTGACAATGCCGATGTTGTGCAGGAAGTTTCCGTACTGGAACCCGGCAGGAGAGGCGAACTGCTCCGCCCCGGCAGGCACAACGTGCAAGTTATCCCTTACCGAAACGATGGCGTCTTCCACCGCGCCGCCGCCGACTATCCTGCCGATGGCCATCTCCTCAAGCTTTGACAAGAGCCCTACGACATCGAGCATCTCCGCGTATTGGGAGAGGGGCGGCTTAGACTGGAACCTGCGCCTAAATAGATCCCACGAGGAGTACGCTTTCCTCTTAGCGGCGTCTACGCCGAGCGCGATGCCGGCGCTGCCCTGAACATCTAAGTCGATGAGCAGCGTAGGCCCGCGCGTGCTGAGGGACGCGGCCAAATTGGTCGCGAGGGTAGACTTCCCCACGCCGCCCTTGATGTTGGCGACGTGAATGATCCCACCCCTCCCCGCATCGGAGAAGACCATTGGAGTCTGCAACTCTTCCGCCATTTGCGTGCCCGGAGCGCCGGCTATAGAGCGTCTACTACCGTCTCGATGTCCGACGGCTGCGCGAAAGAGCGGTCGCCTTCGTGGGGCTGCCTCCCGGCGATGGCCGGCGAGAACGTCTCATCGACGTTGTAGAATACCGCAGGCTTGGAAGCAAGCCGCGAGCCCGCCCCAAAGTACTCGTAGATACAGCGGCCTTTCCTCCAAGTCTCGGCGTTTATGTAGACCGCCTCGAAGTTGGCCGGCGCGCAAATCGCCGCCATGAAGTCGTTTGACGCCGAGCAAACCGCCGCGTCGATCTTCTTCTTAGAAAAAACCCCTTTTATGGGCTCGGCGCGGCCGCGGCCGTCGTCTAATACAAGGACTTTCATAGTATTAACTCCCCCTTTTTAGTATTCTTTATTTGTTGATTAGTTGACGTTTCCGCCGTTACGGTACAAAACTTACACCCTGCAAAAAATTACTTTCCGGCATCTATAGAAGCGAGCAAATTCTCCGCTTTTTGGTGGTACTGCGCAGCCAGCGTGTCCGCTATCAGCTCTTTGCAGTACGCGCCGGCGGCGCTTGCGTTGCCCTTATTGTGCAATAGGGCGAGCTTCCACCGGATAGCCGAGCGGCGATGCGAAAGGCCCTTGTCTTTTAGGGCCCTCTCTAAGTACTTGACAGCCGACGCGGCGTCGCCTTTCTCTTCGTAGGCGGTGGCGAGGCCCTCTAATGCCTGGCCCTTAACAAACCCGCCCTCCGCGCCGTTTGCAGCCGCTTCGAACCACGTTACCGCTTGGTCTACGTTCTTTTGCTGCAGGTAGATGCTCCCCGCCATAAACGCGCCCATAGCGCCCATAGGCGTCTGCTTGTAGCTGCCCGCCGCCTCGGTGAACGAGGCAAGCGCGTCGTCTAACCGATCCGCGTTATAATCGAGCATCCCCACGCCGAATATCTCCTGCGCCTTTTTGATGTTCGACTCCCTCACGCCGTTGTAAATGAGCCCGCCGCCCACGACGGCCACGACAGCAACCAACAGCGCCGCTATAGCGGTGCCGTTCTTTGAAACGAAATCCTTTACCTTCAAAATGCCGTCAACAAGCGGATCCGCGCCATCGGGCAAACCGCCCTTATTATGATTAATATCCAAAACCCACCACCCTCCCCATATAACTGCCTTTGAGCGCCGGCAGACGTTAAAAAAATATCCGCAAAAAAGCATTGCGCAGCCCTCTGCGAATAGCATATATTAAAATAATTATCGGCCACACACAAAATCAAGCAAATAATGGATATTTATGGATAACAAGGCAAACGCCCCCGTTTCGCGGTTTAGCGAGCAGTATCTGCTCTCGCAAAACGAGATGCTCAAGTCGCAGCTCATAAACTCGGCGCTTATAAACGAGCTTGTAAAGGTGCTGCACTCCTGCACCGACCTCGAGGGCATCGTAAAGACCATCCTGCTGTCGTTTCAAGACTTAGTCGAGTTCGACCGCGCCGTGCTCTTTACGATAAACGCCGAAAAATTTTGCCTGCAACCCAGCCACTGGGTAGGAATAGACGACGGCACGGCAAAGGCGCTCACCGTGCCCTTAGGCTTCGACGGCGGGGACATCACCGACGCCATTTTCCTGAATAAGCACATATTCGTAGACGAACCCGACCCCTCTAACGACATCTTCGGGCGCGAGCTGCAATCCCGCTCCTACATCGTGGTGCCGCTCCTGCGGAAACTGACCCGCAAGTGCTGGGAGATACGGGGGTGCGAAAAAAAATCGTGCCGTTGCTACGGCAGCGCCAACCCCTACTGCTGGAGCGCGCCAAACAGCTGCTCGGACAGCCCAAACCCCTCCGAAGACGATATGCGCAAGCAGTGCGTGGCCTGCCCGGCTTTCAACACAAACGGCGTCTTCTGGCTCGACCGCAAGAGCGACGACACGCCGATAACGAGCAACGACATCACTTTCCTAACAAACATCATCACGCTGGCCGGCTTAGTCATCGAGAACTTCAGCATGATGAAAGCGCTCGACGAGGCGAACCACGGGCTCACAAACTCAAACGAAGAGTTGCGCAAAGTCAACTACGAACTCGAAATCGCTCAGGCTAAGATCCGCTTAGACCTCGAACACGCCCGCACCATACAGCAAAAACTTCTGCCGCAAGACATAAGAATATACACCCAGCACTACGACATCAGCTCGCGCTACTTAGCGGCCAACACCGTGGGCGGCGACTACTACGACCTCTTCGGCATATCGGACAGCGCCTACGGCGTCATAGTCGCCGACGTCTCGGGGCACGGCATAGCCTCCGCGCTCATCATGTCCATGTTCAAAATACTCCTCAAGATCTACTCAAAAGACGAGACCTCGCCGCAAAAAACATTAGAACGCATAAACGAGCTCTTCATCTCGGAAATCCCGACCGAACACTTCGTCACCGTCTTCTACGCGGTCTTCGACGTGAACACAAGAAAGATATGGTACTCGTCGGCGGGCCACTGCCCCATCCTCTACCTGCACAAAAAGTCCAAACAGTGCGATATGCTGAAAGCCGACGGGCTCTTCTTGGGCGTCTTCCCCGACATGCTTTTATCCGAAAGCTCGTTCGACTACGCGCACGGAGAACATAGGCTCGTACTCTACACCGACGGGCTGACGGAGGCGGTCAGCAAGAACGCCGAAATGTACGGGATGGCGAGGCTCGTCGAGGTGGCGAAAGAGACGATAGATTTGAGCCCGGACGACGCGGTGGAGGCGATATTGGCGCATCAGAAAGGGTTTTGCGGGGGGCGGTGGCAGGAGGACGATATTACGCTGTTGGTTGTGGACTTTAAATAAAGTCAAAGTCTTTAAGACTTTTAAATCTTTTTCAGACGAAGCCTAAAAAAAGTCAAGATCTTTTTAAAATCTTTTTCAGACGAAGCCTACGGCT
>JAIRUL010000258.1 GCA_031254445.1 Chitinispirillales bacterium | reverse complement strand
GACGAGCGGGAGCAGACGCTAAACCAGATGCTCGTGGAGATGGACGGGTTCGAGCCGAACTCCGGGATAATCCTGATTGCGGCCACTAACAGGGCCGACGTGCTGGATCCGGCGCTCCTGCGGCCCGGGCGCTTCGACCGGCAGGTCGTTGTGGACGCGCCGGACGTCAAGGGCCGCGAGGGGATTTTGAAGGTTCACACCAAGGAGATACCATTAGGCGCGGATGTCAACTTGCAGGTGATAGCCAAGGGCACCCCCGGGTTTGTGGGTGCGGATTTGGCGAACCTTGTCAACGAGGCGGCGCTCATGGCCGCGCGCTTCAACCAGGAGAGCGTGACGATGCTCGACTTCGAGGAGGCCAAGGACAAGGTGCTGATGGGCGCGGAGCGCAAGAGCCTTGCGCTGTCGGAGAAGCAGAAGACCATCACTGCCTACCACGAGGCGGGCCACGCGGTGTGCAACATGCACTGCGCCGAGGCCGACCCGCTGCACAAGGTGACGATCATCCCGCGCGGCCGCGCGCTAGGCGTCACGTTTTCGCTTCCCGACGAAGACAAGTACATGCAGACGAAGCAGTTTATCCTCGACCAAATCTGCATATTCCTCGGCGGGCGCATGGCGGAGGAGATCGTCTTCGGCCACCAGACCACCGGCGCGTCGAACGACATCAAGCGCGCTACGTCGCTTGTTAGGAAGATGGTCTGCGACTACGGGATGACCGACGAGCTCGGCCCCGTGTCTTACGGAGAAAAGGACGACTCGATATTCCTCGGGCGCGAGATGAACCGCCATAGGGACTACTCGGAGTCTACGGCGGAGGCGATAGACAGGCTCGTCCGCGGGATTATGGACGGGCAGTCGGCGCGCGCTAGAAAAATATTGACGGATAACAGGGATGAGTTAGAGCGGTTAGCGAAAGCTCTCCTTGAGCACGAGCTGCTTGACAGAGAGGAAATAATAAAGGTAGTGAGCGGCGCCACGCTGGAGTCGGCGAAGAAGAACCGCTCCTTTCCGCGAAAGATTGCCGTAGGCGGGGAGGTGGAGGTAACGATAGGCGATGCGTCGGACGGGGCGTAAATCAAAAGGTTTTAAAGATTTTGATTTTAAGGTTTAAAAGGCTTTGATGTTGATTTTAACTATGAATTTGGACGGTATATTTTATGGAATTTAATAAACCATACGCGGTAATGGGAATTGTCAACGTTACCGCGGATTCGTTTTACGACGGCGGGCGGTATGCCGACACGGCCGCAGCGGTTGAACATTCGTTACGGCTTATCGGCGACGGCGCCGACATCATCGACATCGGCGGGTCGTCTACGCGCCCGGGGGCAATGCTCTCTACGCCCGAAAGCGAGATCGCGCGGGTCGTTCCCGTCATAGAGGGGGTGGCGAGGTGCGGCACGGGCGTGCCGATAAGCGTAGATACTACGTGGAGCGCGACGGCGAAAGCGGCTATAGAGGCTGGCGCCTCTTGGGTGAACGACGTCAGCGGCGGGCGGTTTGACCCGAATATGGCCGCGGCTGTCGCCGATATGGGGTGCGCCGTCGTGGTGATGCACAGCCGCGGGATGCCTGATACCATGCAGGACGGCCCGCGCTATGCGGATGTCGTCGGCGAGGTGGCTTGCGAGCTCGCGGCGGCGGTAGAGGCGTTTTGGCAGGCCGGGGTCAGCACGGATAATATCATTGTCGACCCGGGTTTTGGCTTTGCTAAGAGCGTGCAGCACAACATCGATCTTTTGGACGGCTTGGGGAAAATCGCGTCGATGGGCTTCCCGCTCTTAGTCGGCGTGTCGCGCAAGTCGTTCATAGGCGCGATAACCGGGCGCCACGTCGACGAGAGGCTCTCAGGGTCGCTGGCGGCGGCGGCGGCGGCTTATGGGCGCGGCGCTAGCATATTCAGGGTGCACGACGTGAGGAAGACGGCGGACTTTCTAAAAGTCCTCGCGGCTGTAGGCGGGGTAGGGGCGGCGGGGGTTTCGGGCGCGGAGCGCGTTTGCTTCGGGAGCGCGGCGGACGCCGAATGTCGGATTTGACGCAGCGCAATGAAACGGTGCGCACGAAACGTTGATATTTAATCGCGCGGTGCTTTTAAGGTTAAGACAATGGTCAATAAGAAATCTTCGGATAGCGGAAAACCCGCGGACGATAAAAAATCCGGCAATGAAAAGAAGCGCTCGGCGCTCACAATAATACTATTGATACTTCTATTGATTATCATTCTGCTGCTGCTGTTTTATATCGGAGGCAAGCTCCTCGGTAAAGGAAGCGGCTCTTCGCAAAATGGTTTTGGGGTTGATACTTTGCAAATTGGCGTTGACACACCGGCAGTAGATGCGGCGACGCTTATCGACACGGCGTTTGTTGATACCGCGAAAAAAATCGCATTGCCAGCGCATACGAAGAGGGCTGCGCCGGTTGGCGTTGATACGGCGCTTGCCGGCGTTGATACGGCGTCGGTCGATACATCGTCGGCAGGCGTCGCGTCCGCCGATACGTCGGCAACCGATACGGCGTTAGTTGATACGGCGCTGGTAGACGCTGCGGCGCTTGTTGTCGACTCCGCCCTCCTGCGGGCCGCGGCCTGCGCGCGGGATACCGTTGTTCCTTGGGTGTACGCCGACCCCTCGGGCGGGCTGCACCGCCAAGCGGTCTCCGTCAAGCTTGTCGCAAACAAGGTTTGCAAAGTGGAGTGGAGCTACGACGGCGTGAAAGGGTGGAAAGTTTACGACGGCAAAGCGATAAGCGTATCAACGCCTACGACCATCTACTACAAGGCTGTTGACAGCTGCGGGAAGAAAATGGACGTTCGGAGCAAGCGCTACGAGTTTGATATGGCCGGCGCCCGCTGCCCGTCGGGTATGGAGCTTGTAAAGTCGGGGGGGAGGGAGTTTTGCGTAGACGTTTACCAGTGGCCGAACAAAAAAGGCGTTGTGCCGCAGGCCTTTGTGTCGCTCTATCAGGCCATGGACTCCTGCTTCTCTGTGCGCAAGCGCCTTTGCACATCGGAAGAGTGGACATCGGCCTGCGCGGGGCCGGAGAAGTGGAAGTACACCTACGGCGAAAACTACGAGTGGAACACCTGCGCTACGCGCGACACTACGGCTCAGAGGTCGGGAAGCAAGCCCGAGTGCAGAGGTTTTTACGGGGTCTTCGATATGTCGGGGAATTTGGCCGAGTGGACCTCCACATCCGCGCCGCAGGATCGTTCGTTCAACAACGTTATGGGCGGTTTCTGGGCCAGCGGCAACCAGAGCCGTTGCGCCGACGCGCGGTACAGCTACTATCCGCAGAACAAGCACAACCCGGTGGGGTTCAGGTGCTGCGCGGACGCGTCCCCCGAGGCGCGGCCTAAGGGGAGCCGCTAACCGCGATGAAACAGCGCAACAACGCTAAACGCACTGAGGGCGGCGCGAGGCAAAGCGCGTTTAAGCGCGCGGTTATCCTTATGGCGGCGGTTGCGGCTCTGCCCTTGCTTTTCGCGCAGGGGTTGCGTTACGAGCCGCCGCTTATAGAGGGGCATGAGCCGCCGTTTCAGTCGAGTTCAAAAAGCGCATTTACAGACGCGAATCCGGCGATACTCAAGAATCCCAGCAAGATGTTTTCGGATACCGCGGTGCTAGACTTTGAAAAGCGGCAGCTCACATTTTTGCGGCAGGATAAAGACGGAAACACCGTTTGGAGCTATCACTACGGGGAGCTTAACGACTACATCACCGACAAGAAGAGGCAGTCGTTTTATGAGGATTGGTACAATAAGCTGACGGAGCAGGCAAAAAAAGACCTCGGCGCGCCGCCGGCGCCGAAATTGCAGTGGGAGCTTGCCGTGCATTACCCGCCTTGGGCGCAGAGGCTTCTCGGCAACGAGCCGCCGCGCCTAAAGATTGAGGGGCGGCTTATGCTTACCGTGGCATACGACTATACGAAGATAATCGTCGATAAGGACACGACTACCGACGTTATTCCGCTCGACTTTGACCCGAACTACGAGTTTACAATCCACGGTAGCGTGGGGCGGCTAATCAACGTAAATATCAAGCACTCGCGCCAAAACGGGTTTGATTTAGACAGCGACCCGCTCAAGAATTTTAAGGTAGAGTACAAGGAGTCATACGAGGGCGAGCTTGAGGACGAGATCATTCAGGAAATCGTGGCTGGCTACACGGGCTTCGATATGCCCGGGACGAATCTGTCTGGGTACTCCGAGAAGCACGACGGCCTCTTCGGGATAAAGGCGAGGGCGAAGATTGGGCCTCTTATGCTCACGACTGTGCTAAGCCACGCGCAGGGCGAGGCGCTAACTAAGGAGCTTGGCGGGAAGAATGACCCAAACAGCATGACGGCATTGCGCAATAGCGAGATTATTAAGAATAGGTATTTCTATTTGGACAATGTGTATAAGGATTACAACAATAAAATCGGAAGCATAAACAACCCGCAGAGAAACGCCGCGAAGCCGCCGAGAATTACGGATTTTCAGGCATTCGTTTCTATAGGGTGCGGAGAAGTGGCGCAGAGCACAGTGCGGCGCTACAAAGTCGAAGTTGACGGCAGCGAAGTATGTTTCAAGATGCTCACGAAAGATCAGGACTACAAGGTAGACGTGGATAACGGCTGGGTGCGCTTCGAGTATAGCGTTAAGGAAGAGGAGATCGTCGCCGTCGCGATGACGACAGCAGGCGGATCGCTTGACCGCGGGACTATTGTGCCTATAAGCGCGGCCAACGATAGCCGCCAAGACCTTTGGACGCTCAAGCCTAGGAAATTAGACGATTTGACAGACGCCAATACGCCGGAGTTCTCTCTTATGTGGCGCAACGTCTACTACCTGCCGGAGCTTGAAGACGCGAAGCTCGACCTCTTCTATTTGGATCCGGCAAAGGGCGATACGATACGCCATGTGGGGTCGAGGCTGATTTCGAATATAATGGGGTTGACGGACGAGCAGGGGCGGGCGTTTATTGATAACTCGAATATGTTTGATATAGGCAAGCAGGAACTCATCGTTCCGCCGTGGGCGCCCACGGAGAGGGGCAACGAGCCTTTCGCCAATACCGCGCTTGGCGATATGGTCGACAGCGCCATGTATCGCCTAGGAGCCGCGACAACCGCGATGAGGGACTATGTGGCTAAGTTCGGTATACTCACAAACGGGTTGATACGGCGTAGCACCTACGATGATCTTGGGTGGAACATACTGCCCGGAACGGTTACCGTCAGGACAAATTCCGGCACGCTCTTAGTTGAGGGCGAGGACTACGACTTAGATTACGAGATGGGCGTGATAGACCTGATATCTACGCGGGCCCGCGCGGCGGAGTCTATACAGATAATATATCAACGCGAGTCCGATTTTGTACTAGAAAAAAAGGTCTTCGCCGGGCTGCGCGGCGAAGTGCGGTTGCCGTTTATCAGCGACAACTCGTTTGTGGCGGCGAGCGTTCTTTACCAAAGCGCGGCGACCTCTGCCGGCGATATACCGCAGCTTGGCAACGAACCGTTCAGCAAGCTGCACTTGAGCGTAAACACGAGCTTAGATTTTCAACCGGAGTGGATGACAAAGGCGGTAAACGCGCTCCCGCTTGTCAAAACGGAAGAAGAGTCGTCCGCCAAGATAGATTTTGAGGTAGTGCACAGCCGCATGAATCCAAACACCTCTAAAGAAAAAGGCGCCTACATAGACGACTTTGAAAGGACAAAAGACGGGTATACGGTAAGTTTGCGCCACCCAAGCTGGCACCCTTCGCACTACCCGTTCAAGTACTCGGGCGGCGTACAGGCGATTGCCGATAGCATGCTTAATCAGCTTAGGATCCCGCCGTGGGATTTTTATTGGTATACGCCGAACGCCTACGACGAAGCTAAAAAGATTAATAGATTTTCTGTGTGGACGAGGGATCCGAAAAATAACCGGTACAATAGCTCCGACACCTATATAGACGTATTGCGCCTACACGTAACCCCTGCGTCGCTCAATCATCCATCGGATGTCCGGGATCGCTTTAAAAATACTTATGCGTCAATCACAACGTCGTTTGGCCGCAACGGAATCAATATGGAAAACCACCGCTACCTCGAGCTCGTCGTTAATCCAAACCCTGGGAAACCGCATCGTAAGGGAAAGCTGATGATCCAGATAGGCACATTCTCTCACGATCAGGTGCGCGACGGCGGAGCGCCGAACGGTATATTTGATTTGGAAGACTCAACATATCAAAATAAGCCCGAGTATCTGTCGATGTACGACAAGGGGCTCAATAGGCGCAGTGTCGAGGATAAGTTTTATCTAATACCCAACGCCGCAGCCACAGGGTGGGACACGCTCTCTAGGGGTCAAAACGCGGATCTCTTGGCTTTCCCCCGAAGCCGCGATAACCCAAGCGGCGATCTGTTCCGCAAGTACGATAAGGACAATCTGACCACATACCGATATGTCAATGGGACGTGGAACAACAGCCTTTATGACGACGAGAACATCGACGGCGACGGTTTTCCGAGAGTTGGCGGCTTCGTGGAGACCTACTATACCTACGAAATCAACTTAGACGCCGATTCGTCGCGGTACATCGATAAAACCTCTCGCGTAGTAGAGTCCAACGGGTGGAGGTACTACCGCATCCCGCTAAAGGATTTGCTCGACGGAAGATCGGTCACAAAGGATTCAGCGCTCGGCGGCGCGCCGAATATGGCGAAAGTGCGCGGTATGCGGCTTGTATGGTACGATTTCGACGACCGCGCGTTGACAAGCGAGAGCGAACTCCAAATTGCCGGGCTAGAGTTGTCGGGCAGCTATTGGGAACCGTCGGCTGGCTCCGAAGATAAAATCGAGCCTACAAGCATAAGCAACTACGAAGACATGGAGTACTACAGCAGCGTCTACGGCCTGATAGTCAAACCCGCATCAGGCGAGGTGACGCCAGAAGAGAGGGCTTTGCGCCTAAACTTCTTCGATATGGAGCCAAACGATACGGCGACGGTGCGCAGGTTGTACACCTACAACCCGCAGAACATCTCCGCATACGACTCTGTTTCTATTATGGTTTACAGCAAGGAAGTATACAACGATGATATGAAATTCGTCCTTAGGTTCGGCAGCGACGATTCGACATATTACGAGTACACCGCCCCGATTAGAAAGATGGGATGGAACCGCTACGTATTCAGTTTGCAAGACCTCTCTGATCTGAAATTAAGCGCCGGCGACATGGATAACAAGCCGATAAACGTGGCTGCAAGGGGCCTGCGCGTCGTCGCGCCGCCTAACAAGCGCCCAAACTTCACGGCGGTGACATTCATGGCTGTTGGTGTAATACGGGGAGGGGCCGGGCCTACCGAGGGCGAGATATGGGTGAACGAGTTCATAGCCGTAGGCGGGCGGACTTTAAGCGGCTTTGCCGCGCGCTTGGATCTGACCACCCAGTGGGCGGATTTTTTCACGCTCGGCGCCGGAATAAGCTACATGGACGGCGATTTCAGAAGGATGACTGAATCGGTCATGAGCGGCGCCGACAAAAGCGAACTCGCGGCGAACGTCAATGCAGTGATGAAATTAGACAAGTTCATGCCGGAGGATTGGGGCGTATCTATCCCAGTTGGCGGATCCATATCGGGGGCTCTGTCGCGCCCTATCGTGAAGCCGCAGAGCGACATAAGGCTTTTGGGCAATGACGGCTCGCCGGACGGCTTCTTAGATATGGTGGGCGACGCGTTCGGCATGATGTTAGGCGAAGGCTCCATAGGCGAGCGGACGCGGTCGCAGCGCTTTGAGACATTCTCAACCTCGCGCAACGCCTACACCTCTTTCGAGAAGAGCAGCGAATCGGAAAATCCGCTTGTCGGCTTTACCTTAGACAGGATGAAGACCGACGTTAGCTATAACCTGACGTCAAGCTATACCGGCAAGGGGCCGCACGAGAACCCCGACAGCGCCGACTACGTAAGGACAGACACCACCGTCACCTATACCGGTACGCTGCGCTACGACTTGAGTCCGCGCGACCCGCCAGCGTGGACGAGCTACGCGCCATTTACGGAGGTAAATTGGCTGCCGCCCATGCATAGAAAGTATACTCTTAACCTCCTGCCGTCTACGATAAACTTTGACCTTGCGGAGGTTCAGCACAGAACAGAGAGGCGCGACGACCATAAGCTCAACGTCTATGATTTTACGACTAGGACTTTTGATATGCGCCACGGGGTGCGCTTAGAATATTCGCCCATCGAGCCGCTTCTAAGCTTCGGCTATTCCGCGCGTTTCGATAGGGATCTTTCGAGCCTGCCTACGAGAAACGATTGGGACTTGATGATGGACAGCACATTCGCCAACATTTTCGGTCTGAGCAAGGCGGAGGGCGAGAAGTGGGACGAGTACGGCATGTTATACGGCGAGCGGGGTCGCACGCAATCGGCGTCGGCGAGGCTCACGCCGCAGTTTGTAAGCTGGATGACGCACTCGGCGGAGTACGGCGCCGACTACACGGGGCTGACCGCGCGCAGGGACAACGACAGCACGCGCTACATAAACGCCAATGTCTCTACGTCGCTGAGGTTTCGGAATTCGCTCCTTCTCAGCGATCTTTTCAAGTTTGACAAAAAGAAAGCGGCGAACGCGCCGGCGGGCGGTAAAAAAGCCGCGAGCGACAAAGATTCATCCGCGGCGGGCAAGGACACATCGGCAAACAGCGTGCCTAAAGGCTACTTGGCGTTTATCGGAAACGGCGTGAACAAAATAAATATGCGCTCGATAAACTTTGAGTACGATGTGTCAACCGACCTCAAAAACGGATTTTTGAGTTCTACGTACCTTGCCGACACCGCAGATATGAGCAACTACGAGTTCTTTAAGTATCAGCTTGGCATGCGCCGTGGGTTCAACGATTACCTCTTTGGCTCCCTGAGCGAGGATGTTTTAGGAGGGATGCAGTATAGGCTTCTCACCGGTACCGAAAACGATCTCTACCGCAACGACCAGTCGCATGGCTCTTGGGCCGCGCGCCTCTCGACCTCGTTCTCCATTCCCGATCCGTTTAAGGTAGACTTCACGAGCTTATCATTTGGCTGGGGCCGCGAGTTCTACGGCCAGCCTGACACTGCCTACATAGATACGGTGGTCGTACTGCCCGAGGTGCGGGTGAGCGCCAACACCAAAGCGCTCACTAAATTCGCGTTAGTAAAGAAGTACTTCTCCGACCTAGGCATGAGCTCGTCGGCAAACGTGAAAGTTAGCCGCAAGGAGACTAAAGATCAAACCGACACCACAATCTCTATAGAACTTCAGCCGCTTGTCGGCTTGGAGGGCAAGCTGCACAAGTGGCCGTCGCTCAGCGCGAACTACCGCTTCGGCACGACAAACACGCGCGTTATCTCAGGCGGAAAAGACACGGAGACAGGCGCGGCCGAGTGGCTTTCTACGCAAAACACGAATAGGAACAGCCATACGCTAACGATGGCCTACGCTTTCACCGGGGCCGGGCGCTTGAAAGAGATTCGTATACATAAGTGGGCGCTGCCCGTTCAGGGCAAAATGACCATGGGCTTAGGCGTAAACTTGGAGACGTCGGAGCAGCGCACAAGCAAAATAGGCGATGACGAGGATAGGATAACAAGGGAGAGCAATTTCAACTACTCGCCCTACTTAGACTACATCTTCACGGAAAATATCAAAGGCCGGGCAGCATATCTCGGCTCACACAAAAATCAAGACGGCAAGCTTACCCTCAACCAAAGGTTCGAGCTTGGCGCAGAGGTAACGTTTTAATGACCAAAAAAATACTCTTTAACGCAACGTCCACCGAGAAGCGCGCCGCGCTCCTAGAAAACGACAAGGTTGCGGAACTAGTAGTAGAGCGGCCGGATTACTTCCGGCTGGTGGGAAATATCTATCGGGGCAAGGTAAAGTCTATACTCCCCGGTTTGCAGGCGGCGTTTGTCGACATCGGGCTTGACAAATGCGCGTTCCTCCATGCCTCCGACGTCGATCCGTCGCTTATTTTGGAAGAGGACGCGATGATGGATCGCTTCTCTGGGCGGGGGAAGAGCTCCAAGAGCCGCAAGGTGCCGCGCATCCCTATCGAAAAAGTTTTGCAGAAAGGGCAGGTCATACTCGTGCAGGTGGCCAAGGAACCGATAAGGACGAAGGGCGCTAAAGTCACCACGCAGATAAGCTTGGCCGGGCGCTTCTTGGTGCTCGTGCCGGATACCGACTTCATAGGCGTGTCGAAGAAGACGAGCGACTCGGCGCGCCGCTCAAAGCTGAAGAAGCTAATAGCGCAGATAAAGCCCCCCGGCATCGGCTTCATTGTGCGGACAAATGGCCTCAAGGTCTCGGAGACGGAGTTCGTGAACGAAATACACATGCTCTTAGACGCGTGGCGCAAGGCGCAGGAAGCGGCGCTCTCTGGAACCGGCACGAAGCTAGTGCACCGCGAGCTCGGCATCACTACGAGGGTGATAAGGGACTTGTTTTCCGAAGACGTGACTGAGGTTCACGCCGACCAAGAGGACGACTACAAGGAGATTCTCCACTACGTAAAGGCGCTCTCCCCCGAGATGGCGAAGCGCGTCTTCCGCTACAAGGACAAGGTGCCGCTCTTCGACAAGTTCAACATCGAAAAGGACTTGGACCGCCTGCTCAAGCGCAAGGTTTGGCTGAAGAGCGGCGGGTACGTGCTGATTGACAGGACGGAAGCGTTAGTCGCCATAGACGTCAACACCGGCAGGAACGTAGGCAAGAACAAGGCGAGCTTAGAGGAGACTATCTACAAGACGAACATGGATGCCGCGATAGAAATCTGCCGGCAGCTTAGGCTGCGGGACATCGGCGGCCTTATCGTCGTCGACTTCATAGACATGATGAGCGCGGAAAACCGCCGCAAGATAGAGTCGGCGATGCGCAAGATGCTCGACGCCGACCCGTCGGCGACGGACTGCACAGGCCTATCGAAATTCTGCCTGATGGAGATCACGCGCAAGCGCGTCCGCCCCGAATTGCAGGAGTTCTTCACCGACGCCTGCATCACCTGCGGGGGCCTTGGCTGGATATTCTCGCCGGAGACGGTGACCGCCAGGATAGACCGCGACCTCCGCCGCGCGCAGAACAAGCCTAAGAAGATAACCGTGACGATCCACCCCGCCGTGGCCGAGTACCTGAGGGACGACAGCAACCCGAGCGGCGGGACGATGAAGTCGATGCTGGAAAAAGAGCACAAGTGCGCGCTCAATATAGTAGAAGACGAAGAGTACGACCAAGACGAGTTCGGCTTCAAGGAGATTAGCGGGGGGAATGTGAGGGAAGAGGAGGAGTAATAAAATCAAATTCTTTTTAAAATCTTTTTCAGACGAAGCCTATAAAAGTCAAAATCTTTTAAATCTTTTTCAGACGAAGCCTACGGCTTCATAACGTGTGGCGCAGAGCCGCCACACAAAGTCAAAGGCGGCGGGGTACCGGATTTTGACTTTGATTTTGACTTTGTGTGGCGGCTCTGCGCCACACCATATGAAGCCGTAGGCTTCGTCTGAAAAAGATTTAAAAGAATTTGACTTTAATCTTTAAAATATATTATATTATATAAATTGTGCGGAACCCTAAACGTTATTGTGAAAGGCCAAAAAATGTACTCAATTATCGAACAAGGCGGCTTCCAGTTTAAAGTCTCCCCCGGCATGAAACTCCGCGTCCCCCTAATCATCAGCGCCGCGGCGGGCAGCAGCCTGACCATCGAGCGGGTGCTTCTCACGGACGACGGCAGCGGCAACATAAGCGTGGGCGCGCCCACGGTCTCCGGCGCCACCGTCAGCGCCAAGGTTTTGGATCACGGCGCCGACAAAAAGGTGCTCGTAATCAAAAAGAAGCGCCGCAAGGACTATAAGCGCAAGAACGGGCATAGGCAGAAGTTCACGCGGATAGAGATCGTTTCAATCAACTCATAAATAAGGAGATAGGGTCATGGCTCATAAAAAGGGAGTAGGCAGCAGCCGCAACGGTCGCGACAGCAACCCCAAAAAGCTCGGCGTCAAGTGCTTCGGCGGGCAGAACGTGCCGGCCGGCAGCATCATCGTCCGCCAAAAGGGGACGGTTGTGCATCCGGGCGCGAATGTCGGCAAGGGCTCCGACGACACGCTCTTCGCCAAGGTCGCGGGCACCGTGGAGTTCTCGCGCGGCGCGGGCGACCGCAAGCGCGTCAGCATCGTCCCGGTTCCGGCTAATCCGGCGTAACAATGCGAAAGCCGCGAAGCAGCTCTTAAAAGCCAAATCGGCCAAATCGGCCAAGCCGTTCAAGTCGCTCAGCAAGAAGCTCTCGCTCTTTAAGTAAGCGGGGCGTAAAGGCTGCAAGGTTTTTGTCTTCGGCGCGCCGCCCCCTTGGCGCGCCGTTTTATTAAAAAGTTCCCCCCTTTCGCCAATTTCCCCCGGCCATATATTATATTTAAAAGATTTACGGGGTTGTTACGTAATAAAGTCAAAGGCTTTAAAATCAAGATTTTTAAAGCCTTTAAAAGCTTTAAAAACCCTAACATTCGAGGGTGCGAAGAAAAAAATGACAATAGTCGTCCCCAAAGACTACCACGGCATAAGCGCCTTAGAGAGCAGCCAGGTGCAGTGCGTGACGAGCGACGACGCGCAGCGCGAGGACATACGCGCGTTGCGCGTGGGCATCCTCAACATCATGCCGCGGGCGGAGACCTACGAGTTCAGCCTGCTGCAGCCGCTGGGGCGTTCGGTCATGCAGATCGAGCCGGTTTGGATACGCCTCAAGACGCATACTTATACGTCGAGCGACCAGACGCACTTGGACAAGCTCTACGTCCCTTTCGAGGAGGCCGTGGCCCGGTCGCGGATAGACGGCCTGATTGTCACCGGCGCGCCGGTGGAGGAGATACCGTTTGAAGAGGTGAGCTACTGGGGGGAGATTAGGCGCATCCTCAAGTACGCCCGCAAAAACGTCGTCTCCACGCTCGGCATCTGCTGGGGCGGTTTAGCGCTCGCTAAGTACCTTGGCATGGACAAGACGGTTTACGACAAAAAGATCTTCGGCGTGTATAAAACCGTAAACATGAACCGCTCCCACGACATAACCGGCGAGATGGACGACTGGTTTTGGTGTCCCCAGAGCCGCCACTCGGGCATAGATGACGCGGTTTTGGAGGGCGAGAGGGACGCCGGAAACATCCGCCTGTTAGCCCACGCCGACGGCGCCGGCTACGTAATCTTTGAGAGCGCCGACGGACGCTTCATAGTTCACCTCGGCCACCCCGAGTACGAGCCGTCCCGCCTTGTGGAGGAGTACAACCGCGACAAGGCCAGCGGCAAAGCCGGCGTCGGCGAGCCTGTAAACGTAGACATGGACAAACCGGCAAATTTGTGGCGTTCGCACCGCACGGAGTTCTTTACGCAGTGGATAAAGCACTTGCACGATGAAACGTCGTATTGACAATGGACAATGAACAATGAGCGATGGATAATGAAAATTTGTAATACGATACCGGATAAGCGGTTAAATCATTGTCTATCGGGAGTTTTATGGACATAAACGAATGGATGAATGAGCGCTTGCCGCAGATCGTTGACCGGCTTGAGGGGGATATTAAAAAGGGGCCCGCAGCCGCTGACGACGGGTTGGATTTGCCCGGGCGCAATGATATATACGAGATGTTGGACGATATTATGGCTGTGCTCTTCCCCGGGTACTATAGCCGCGGGCATGTCGCCGGCGCGGAGACGAGCCTATTCGTCTCAGATATGCTCCGCCGCGTATCGCTCCGCCTCGGCAAGCACCTGCGCGGCGTCTTCAACTACCACTGCGGCAAGGGCGCCGCCTGCGACGCCTGCAGCTGCGACGAGCGGGCGGACTCCGCGCTTGTGGAGATGATGGAGTCGCTGCCAGAGATCAGGGCCGCGCTCTTAGAAGACATCGCCGCCGCGCAAGACGGCGACCCAGCCGCGAAATTCTTCGACGAGGTGCTGCTCAGCTACCCCTGCGTAGAGGCCATAGCCACCCACAGGATCGCCCACCGCCTCTACAAGCTCGGCGTCCCCATAATCCCGCGCGTAATCTCCGAGCGCGCCCACTCCCGCACCGGCATAGACATCCACCCGGGCGCCGAGATAGGCCCCAGGTTCTTCATAGACCACGGAACGGGCGTGGTGATAGGCGAAACCTGCCGCATAGGCGGCAACGTAAAAATATACCAAGGCGTAACGCTAGGCGCAATCTCCCCCTTTGACAAAGACGGAAAACCAAAAACGGGAAAGAAGCGGCACCCCGATATAGAAGACGACGTAATAATCTACGCCAACGCCACCATCCTAGGCGGAGGCACGGTGATAGGGAAGGGCGCTGTGATAGGCGGCAATACGTGGATAACAAAATCCGTCCCCCCAGGGTCTCAGATATATAATCAGGGGCGTGAGTGATGGGCAATGACGACCTAATAATTGCCGGCACCACCCTCCGCTCCCGCCTAATCACCGGCTCCGGCAAGTACCGCGACGACCGCGTAATCCCCGGCGTCCTCGCCGCCGCCGAGTGCGACGTCATCACCGTGGCGCTGCGCCGCGTAGACTTAGACCGCCCGCAGGAGAGCATCCTCTCCCGCATCCCAAAGGGGAAGATACTCCTCCCCAACACCTCCGGCGCGCGCAACGCCGAAGAGGCCGTCCGCATCGCGCGCCTTGCCCGCGCGGTTGGGTGCGGCGACTGGATAAAGATAGAGGTGATTAGCGACAGCGCGTATTTATTGCCGGACAACAGCGAAACGATAAAGGCTACGGAGGCGCTCGCAAAGGAGGGGTTTGTAGTCCTCCCGTATATGTCCCCCGACCTCTACGCCGCGCGCCGCTTGGTAGACGCCGGCGCCGCCGCAGTGATGCCCCTCGGCGCGCCCATCGGATCGAACAGGGGGCTGCGCACGGCTGAGCTTATAGAGATAATGATAGCAGAGGTTGACATTCCGGTAATCGTCGACGCCGGAATAGGCAGGCCCTCCCACGCGGCGGAGGCTATGGAGATGGGCGCGGCGGCGGTGCTTCTGAACACCGCTATAGCCGCGAGCGACGACCCCGTGAAGATGGCGGAGGCGTTCAAGCACGCCGTGAAAGCGGGGCGTTTGGCCTTTCTCGCGGGGATGGCCGGCGCGTCGAAAACTGCGAACGCGTCGTCACCGCTAACCGGCTTTTTGGGATAAATGTCATTCGCCGATATTTTGAAACGGTACGATGATTTCGACGTCGGCGCGTACTGCGCCGGCGTTGACGAATCGCAGGTAGAGCGGGTTCTAAGCAAGCCGCGTCTGAGCGACCTTGATTATTTGGCGCTCCTATCGGACGCCGCGTCTACGCCGAAAAATTTGGAGCTTATAGCCGCGCGCGCGCGCGATATCACTAGGAAGCAGTTCGGCAGCGTGATATTCCTCTTCACCCCGCTCTATGTGTCGAACGTTTGCGACAACTACTGCCCGTACTGCTCGTTCGCGCACCAAAACAAGATCAAGCGCCGCCATTTAAAGGTTGACGAGGTGAGGGCGGAGGCGAAGCGCATAGCCGCTACCGGCCTGCGCCACATCCTCATGCTGACCGGGGAGTCGCGCAAGGGCGCGTCGGTGCGGTATCTCAAAGAGTGCGTATCTGTCCTTCGCGAATACTTTTCGTCGATAGCGATAGAGGTCTATCCGCTTGATAAATGCGAGTATTCGGAACTTGTCGAGAGCGGGGCGGACGGGTTGACTATTTACCAAGAAACCTACGATATGGGTATTTACGAATCGCTCCACAAAGGCGGGCCAAAGGCGGATTTCGGATACCGGCTCCTAGCGCCGGAGCGCGCTTGCGAGGCGGGAATGCGCGCGGTGACGGTCGGCGCGCTCCTTGGCCTCGCTAAGCCTACGCGGGAAGCGTTCATGACCGGCCTGCACGCCAAGTATATTAGGGAAAAATACCCGTCGGTGGAAATAGCCGCCTCTTTCCCGCGCTTGCGGCCGCAGGCCGGAGAGTTCGAGCCAAAGTTTTGCGTCGGCGACAGGGCGTTCGTTCAGTATATGGCCGCCCTGCGCCTCTTCATCCCGAGCGCGGGGATAACGGTGTCGACGCGCGAGTCGGCGCGCTTCCGCGACTCGATTCTGCCCATAGGCCCGACCAAAATGTCGGCGGGCGTGAGCACGGCGGTGGGGGAGGGCAGCGGCGACGCCTCCGACTCGCAGTTCGAGATTGCCGATAGCCGCACTGTTAGCGAGATGCAAAAAAATTTATTATCGCAAGGATTTCAGCCGGTGCTTGTTGACTGGAATTATATTTTATGTAGAGAGGGGGTTTGTTAGTTATGCGCGTCGTTACCGTACTGATACTCTTCGCGGCTGCTCTTGCCTCCGCGGCCACGCTCTCGCCCAAGCAGCGCGTTGAGCGCGAGTTCCGCCAGCTTGAGACCGCTTTAGCGCGTTGCATGTATGAGGAGGTGCTCACTTCCCCCGAGATAGAGTTCATGAACCGCGCCCTCTACGATTTCATGCGCGACAACCCGGCCGTGACGCGGATACTGCGCGCCAACGCGGGCGGGTTCACTGTAAACGACATATCGGCCTCTTCGCCGCTCTCCGCGCCGCCGCGCAACATCTCAAGCCAGCGCTGGTTCCAACACATTACGCAGGGCAAAACGCCGTACTACAGCATGGATATAGACGCAGACGGGCAGATAGTCCTCTTCTATGCGTGGCCGCTCTCCGCGAACACCGACAAAGAGGCTTTCACCGGCGCTTTCGCCGCCTATATCGATTTCACCTCGCAGGTCGCGCTCATAGACGACGCGCCGCCGTTCCGCATAATGTACCAGGGCAAACCGGTATTCGAGCACGACTGGGACGACATCGACTACGCCGAGGAGCCGCTAACCGTCAAGGGCGCGCGCGACTTGGCCATCCGCACGCTCAAGCCGTTTCCCACAAGGCTCGACCCGAGGGCGCCGTCAACGTACAGGTCGTCCTCCTCCTCTTTCGGCGGGCCGCTCTCCGAGCGGTTAGGCTACGGCCAGCCGTCGCCGCCTTATTCGGATTATGAGGACGAAGACGAGGACGAGGCCTCCATAGCCGACGCCAAAACAAAAAACGCGTCGGGGTGGGACGCCTACGGCGGGCTCATGAGCAAGGTTATCTTCGCGCTGTTAGTGATTATAGCGATAATGCTCGCCTACTCGATATTCGGCAATAAGGGGGGGCGGGCGGACGCAAGAACCGCGTCCGGTATGCCGGTTGTGCCGGAG
>JAIRUL010000228.1 GCA_031254445.1 Chitinispirillales bacterium | reverse complement strand
CCCCTCATAATAAGGGGAGGATACTGTTTTAAAATATGCGCCCTATGCGGGCGCGAAAACAGGTACGGCCAACTGCTACTTTGCCGCCGCGCTATCCTGCAGCGCGTCGTATCCGGTCTCCCCGGTGCGCACCTTGATAACGTTTTCGACATCGTAGACGAATATCTTGCCGTCGCCGATGTTGCCGGTGTGGAGCACCTTCTTCGCGGTTTCGACCACGAGTTCGACGGGCACCTTGCTGACGACGATGTCGACCTGAATCTTGGGCAGCAGCTGGGACTCGAGCACCACGCCGCGGTACTTCTGGACGCCCCTCTGCAGGCCGTAGCCAAGGACGTTTGTGACCGTGACGCCGGTTATGCCGATTTGGTCGAAGGCGTTCTTCAGCGCGTCGAACATGCTGCGCCTGGTGATGATGGTCACCTTGGTTAGCTTCTTGCCGCTAGAGGAGTCCGTTGTGGAAACCGACACGGAGGAGGCTACCGAGGCGGCGGCGGCGGAGGCCGAGGCGGCTTTCGTGGCGCCGATCATCTGCAAGTCCGCGCTGGTCATCGGCATTAGGTCGCCGGCGGTGGTTATGAGGCCGTGCTCGGAGGAGTCTAGGCCCACAACCTCGTCTTCGGGCTCAACGCGCAGGCCCTTCAGCTTTTTGACGACAAAGAAGAGTATGCCGGCGACTACGGTTGTCCAAACGAGGATGGCCGCGGTGCCCAGCGTTTGGACGCCGAGTTGATGGAGGCCGCCGCCGTAGAATAGGCCTAGGTCTTCCGAGATGCTGCCGTCTCCGGTAATAACGGGCGCCGCGAAAAGCCCTACCGCGACCGCGCCCCAGATGCCGTTGACGCCGTGCACGGCGACCGCGCCGACAGGGTCGTCGACGTGGAGCGTAAAGTCGATAAGTTCGATGGCCAGCACCACGATTATGCCGGCTACGAGGCCGATGACGATCGCGCCCAGCGCGTCGACGCTAGCGCAGCCCGCCGTAATGGCCACAAGCCCCGAAAGCGCGCCGTTTATCGCCATTGAGACGTCCGGCTTGCCGTTCTTTATCCAAGTGAAGAACATCGTCGCGACCAGCGCCGCGGCGGGCGCGAGCGTCGTGGTCATGAAGATGGAGCCCATCTGCTTCACATCCCCGGCGGCCGCGCCGTTGAAGCCGTACCAGCCGAACCACAGTATGAAGCAGCCTAGGGCGCCTAGGGACATCGAGTGCCCGGGGATGGCGTGCGCCACCTTCTTGCCGGTCGCCTTGTCGACCGAGTACTTCCCGATGCGGGGGCCGAGGAAACACGCCCCGACGAAGCCGCAGATGCCGCCCACCATGTGGATGGCCGCCGAACCCGCGAAGTCGATGAAGCCCATCGTGGCGAGCCAGCCGTTATCGTTCCACACCCACCCGGCCTCGACCGGATAGATGAGCGCGCTTATGACGACGCTGTAGATGCAGTACGCGCTGAACTTGGTGCGCTCGGCCATCGCCCCCGACACGATCGTCGCCGCGGTGCCGCAGAAGACGAGGTTAAAAACGAAGTTGGCGTAGTCAAAATTCTCGAAATCGGTGAAAACGCCGAGATTCGGGACGCCGATGAGGCCAGACACATACTCCTCGGACAT
The DNA here is from genome assembly GCA_031254445.1 of Chitinispirillales bacterium. Taxonomy (GTDB): domain Bacteria; phylum Fibrobacterota; class Chitinivibrionia; order Chitinivibrionales; family Chitinispirillaceae; genus GUT77. The sequence goes on along the minus strand of JAIRUL010000228.1, from coordinate 4,425 downwards.
CATAATGCTAAAACCGATCAGGATAAAAGCGAGCGTGCCCAAAGAGAAGTCCGCCAAATTCTTCATTAAAATGTTGGCCGAATTCTTCACACGGGTAAAGCCCGACTCCACCATCGCAAAGCCCGCGTTCATGAAAAACACGAGCGCCGCGCCAATTAGGAACCAAATACCAAAATCCATGCACACCTCCCTCTATAAAAAGTTGCGGCGCGGGCTTATCTGCCGGATCCCCCGTCAGCAAACCCACGCCATAGCGATTGACTCCCCATGCGGTACCATAGCTATTTCCCAATTACCCCGGTACAAGTTTCAAACGCGCCGATACGCCCGGCAATCCCCCAAAAGCAGGTTTCGGGCGGTCTACCGTCCGCGTCTAAAATAATATTCGGATCGTGGGAAAGCAAGCAAAAAGTAAAAAAAATGCGCCGCCGCGTTAATCCCTAACGCAGCGAACCGAGTAGCCGAGGCTCTTGTAGCCGTTGTACTTGTACACGCTGTCGCTTGTGGAGCGCATGCCCCTGTAGTACGCCGCGCCGCCCCCCTTCTTCTCCGCCGAGCTCCACCAGCGGGCGTCCGTGCCGGCGCCGTTGAAGTTGCCGCTGGTATAGCGGTAGCCGCCGGGCAGAGCCGCAAACCCGACGCTGTCAGAGCCGCTGCCGCCGCTGCCTTTGCTCACGCCCCAGCCGCGCGTTGATTTCAGCCTTTTGCCCCCGGACTCCCAACCCCCCGCCGCCGTAACCAAATTGTTCCACTCCGCCCTGCTCGGCAAGCGCCACCCCGGCGGGCAAACCGACTTAGCCGTGTTCCAATCGTACAGCCCGCCGTATCTTTTGCAGTTGGATTTATCGCTATCGTAGCACCAAGAGCCGTCGGTTTCGTAGTTTAGGTTCTCCGCCATCCACGTGTAGCCCCCAACCTTTACCGCCTTGTACTTCCTGCCGTCCCTTTCGTCCTTGAGGGGCTTCGCCGCCTGTATGCTTTGATGCTTTTGCCCGCCGGCGACGGCTATCGCGGCAACGGCCAAAATAGCGGCTGCCAAAACCGCGGCGGAGACGATGACAACCGTCCGGTGCAAATTCCAAGTAGACCGCGCGGAACGGGCAACGAAGCCTGCGGCCCTGCTTATGTGCTCTTTCCAAAGAGACTGCCCAAAGCGGCTAACGGAGCCGACGGCCCTCTCGACCGGCTTATTTATCTTAAACCCGCACTTAACGCACACGCTAGCGGTGTCGGAAACCTTGCTGCCGCATTCGGGGCATTTAATCAGCGCCATAAAACCCGCCTTTGCGTTGAAATGATAGCTTTTATAGATGCTGCCTACCGGATTCTCTATCGCCTATATTCAATATATATTACCGCAATCGGCAAGGCAATGTTTTATCTGCGGCAACCGAAAATAGCTAAGGCGCTATCGTCAAATATTATATTCTAATTTAGTGCGAGGCCATAACCCCTTTAACCCACGGAAGCGAGAGAATAACATGGGATTCATGGGCATAAGCGCGGGGAACCTGCTTATCATCCTGCTTATCATCTTGATCCTCTTCGGGGCCAAGAAGGTCCCTGAACTAGCCAAGGGGCTCGGGAGCGGGATTCGGGAGTTCAAAAAGGCCGCTAAGGAGGCGGGCGCGGAGGGCGAAGACGTTAATGCCAAGGCCGCCTCGTCAAACTCAAGCGAACCGGCTGATAGCGGAGACGCGCCGTCAAGTGGCAAAGAGCTCTCCTGACAAAGACGGCGGGGGGGTTGCCGACGGCGGCATTAATGCCGGTATCAATGCAAGCGGCGGCAGCGTCAACGCCGGCGGCCCGGCCAACCCTGTAGCGTACCGCGGCGCGGTTAATGGCGGCGACGGTATTGACGGCGCAAGCGTCAACGCTATAGACGCCAAAAAGATGCCCCTCGTCGATCACATCGAGGAGCTGCGTTGGACGCTTATCCGCTGCGGGTGCGCGGTTATCCTCTGCGCTGTCCCCTGCGGGGTGTATTGGAGGCGCATCTTTGATTTCGCCGCCTTATGGCCGCTGCGCCTCAGCGACCCCGCCCCCAAGATCATCTACACCGCGCCCGCCGAGGCGGTCATGCTCAGCGTCAAGATCGCGCTCGCCTGCGGCGCGGTCGCGGCGTCGCCGTTTATCTTCTGGCAGGTTTGGCGCTTCGTGTCGCCCGGGCTCTACAAGAACGAGCGGGCGGTAATCCTCCCGGCGGTTGCCGCATCCACCCTCTGCTTCCTCGCGGGCATCGCCTTTTGCTACTGCGTGCTCCCCACCGTGCTCAAGTTTTTGACCGGCTTCTCGCAGGGGCAGATAGACCCGTACTTCCGCATCGACGAGTACATAAGCTTCCTCATGAAGATGTGCCTCGCGTTCGGCGCGGCGTTTGAATTGCCGGTGGCGGCGTTCGTCCTCTCCAAGATGGGGGTAATCGACCACAAGTTTCTGATACGCTACTTCCGCTACGCCGTTGTGGCGATATTCATTGCCGCCGCGCTCCTCACGCCGCCGGACGTCCTCTCGCAGATATTCCTAGCGATGCCTCTGCTTGTGCTCTACGCGCTCAGCATCCTGATAGCGTTTCTGGCTAGGCGCGGGCGTGGGGGCGGGGCATGAGGGGCGGGCCAGGGTTCTCCGAGGTCTTGCTGATCTTCGCGCTGATAGTGGTTTTCGTCGACCCCAAACAGATCCCTGGGCTTATAAGGAGGGGGGCGGGGGCTATTTTTTGGGCGCGGTCGGCGGCAAAAAAGTTTTTTGACGATATTGGCCGCTGATAGGTTACCCGAAAACTATATTATGATTAAACCCGAAGAACACATTCCGGAGGGCGCGCACTATGGATAATACGCCGAACGTTATCGACCGCCGCAACTTCATGAAGCTCGCCGCCGTAGGCGCGGTCGGCGCCGCCGTAGGCGGGTGCGGCCCGCAGGCAAGCCGCCTCGCGGCGAAGCGCGATGTCCCCGCCGATAAGATGACTTACCGCGTCGACCCTAAAACCGGGGCAGGGGTGTCGCTCCTAGGATTCGGCATGATGCGGCTCCCTAGGGTGGCGCGGGCGCAGAGGGGGTCGCTGCCGGACACGAACGACCTAGACCAAGAGGCGATAAACGAACTCGTAGACTACGCGATTGCGCACGGCGTCAACCTCTTCGACACGTCGCCCGCGTACTGCAAGGGCTTCTCCGAAACGGCGACGGGCATAGCGCTTTCCCGCCATGACCGCAGCAAGTACTTCATCTCCACCAAGCTCTCAAACCAGCGCGAGTGGAGCCGCGAGGGGTCGCTAAACATCTACAAGCGGTCGTTTGAATACCTGCGGACGGATTACATCGACTACTACTTAGTCCACAATGTCGGCACGCACGACAACTTCAAGGGGCGCTACATCGACAACGGGATGCTCGACTTCCTCATGGCCGAGCGCGACGCGGGCCGCATTCGCAGCCTCGGATGGTCGTTCCACGGCGAGGGGGAGTTCTTCGACTACCTGATGTCGGGCAAGTACAAGTGGGACTTCGTGCTTATCCAGATGAACTACTTAGACTGGAACAAGGTGATAGGCCGCACAAGCGTAAACGCGAGGCACCAGTACGAAACGCTCATGAAGATGGGCGTACCGGCCATGATAATGGAGCCGCTCCTCGGCGGCCGCCTAGCCATGCCGCACTACAAGGCGCGCGAGCTGATGACGCAGGCCGACCCGGGCGCGAGCGCCGCGTCGTGGGCGTTTAGGTTCGCCGGCACCTTCCCGAACGTGCTGACCGTCCTGAGCGGCATGACGTTCATGGATCATTTGCAAGACAACATCCGCACCTACGCCCCCCTAGAGCCGCTCATGGAGGAGGAGTACTGGATGCTGGAAAAAGTAGCGGAGATTGCGGAGCAGTACCGCAATATCAACTGCACCGCGTGCCAGTACTGTATGCCATGCCCCTACGGCCTAGACATCCCCGGCATAATCACGCACTTCAACCGCAGCCTAAACGAGGGCAATTTCCCCGACGACAAGCAAAGCGTAGACTACAAACGCGCGCGCCGCGCCTTCCTAGTCGGCCTAGACAGGGGCGTAGCCCCCATCCGCCAAGCCAGCCGCTGCACCGGATGCAAAGAGTGCACAAAAAACTGCCCGCAGCGGATCGATATTCCGGGGGAGATGGAGAGGATTGATAGGTTTACGGAGACATTGAGACTATATGTGTAATGTTTTGACTTTGACTTTGACGTTGGCTTTGACGTTGACGTTGACGTTGACGTTAAAAAATCAAAATCTTTTAAACCTTTTAAATCTTTAAAATCTTTTTCAGACGAAGCCTGAAAAGTCAAATTATTAAAGTCAAATTCTTTTAAATCTTTTTCAGACGAAGCCTACGGCTTCATAACGTGTGGCGGCTAAAGCCGCCACACAAAGTCAACGTCAAAGTCAACGTCAAA
>JAIRUL010000221.1 GCA_031254445.1 Chitinispirillales bacterium | reverse complement strand
CGACATGGGTTTCGAGCTTCACGCGCTGAGTTTTTCCTATGGCCAGCGCCATGCCCTTGAGCTGCTCTCGGCGCAGCGGGTGGCGCAGTACTTAGGCGTGAGGGAGCACCGCATAGTCGACATCGACCTCGGTTCCCTTGGCGGCAGCGCGCTAACCTCTAGCGACATCGCTGTTCCCAAAGACGGTCCAAGCGGCGGCATACCCGTAACATACGTCCCTGCGCGCAATACTATTTTCCTCTCCTACGCCCTCGCCTGGGCGGAGGTGCTCGGGGGGGTAGAAAACCCTGGCTACTGTACAGACATCTTTATTGGCGTAAACAGCGTAGATTATTCCGGCTATCCGGATTGCCGGCCGGAGTTCATAGAGGCTTTCCGTAAAGTGGCGAACCTTGCTACGGCCGCCGGCGCCACAGGCCACGAGATAACGATACACACCCCTCTAATCTTCCTAACCAAAGCAGAAATCATAAAAATAGGCGTAAAATCCGGCTTAGACTACGGAATTACCCACAGCTGCTATGACCCGAATCCCAAAACCGGCGCGGCGTGCGGAGAATGCGAAAGTTGCAGGATAAGGAAAAATGGGTTTGAGGAGGCCGGGGTAGGGGATCCGACTAATTATGGATAGCCTACGCCAGCGCGTCAACCGCTTTAGTGAACGAATGGCTCAAATCTTCAATAACCGGATCCGTATTGTAGAACCCGCGCGCTACGCGCTTTTTTATCTCGTCTAGGAACGCTATGCGCTCGCGGGATAGGCCTTTGGCCAACCTCGCCGCGGCGTCGCGCCTGCGCGCTTGGCGGGTACGCTTGGCATTTTTGGACTTGCGCTTTGCGGGCTGCATACCGGCCTCCGTTCCGGTTAAGGTTTGAGGCAGGGCGGCGTCGCTCTCCGCGCCGCCGCCTGTCTCGGTCCGTCTATCGCGATTGCCGGCGCGCGGCAAAAAGGGGCGCGCCATCTATCACTATATACCGCTTCCTTGCGTTTCTACCGGGGGGATTCCTTTCCCCTCATTGAATTTATCGGTAAATAAAAAGCGGGGCTTTAGGGGTTAATTAGGTATTTTGGGGGGGAAACGGGCCGAAAATGTTCAACCCGTGCGATCGCGCGGTTCGCCGGTTAATGAGGGGGGCGGCTATCAAGCGGCGTTCCTGCCCGTCTTCTTGCCTTTCCACGTAAACTTCCCGAAGACGCCGAAAAATACTGCGGCTAACACTATCGGCAGATGGAGCATCGAGGCGGGGAGGATGTACTTTCGTAGGTTTTTCTTGCCGAAAATCCTTGTGCCGGGGATGAGCAGGGCAAGCTCGCCGGCGAGCTTTACTAAAATAAGGGAGGCGAAAATAGGCAGCAACCGCGGGGCTGCCGCGCAGGCAACGGCGGTAAGCGCTATCGACACGTAAAATGCAAATACCGCAGAGAGCAAAACGACCTGCCGCAAGCCGTAGTGCACCGTCACGGCGCCCCACCGCTTGCGCTGCTCGAAGAGCGCGCGGGGTGTCTCGGTGGGGGAGGTCTCCACAGCGCCAAGAGGATCGGCCATGAATTTGACGCTATCCGCGCCGCGGCGCCGCCCATGCCGCCATATCCGCTGCATCAACTGGTCGTCGTCCCCAGGAACCACCCCCCTGCTATCCTCGTACCCGCCCGCCTCTGCAAACGCGCGCCTGCGGAACGCCATATTGTTGGCGTTGGAGTTTATAGGCAGCCCTGCCGATATCGCCGCGCCCGCAATCACCCCGTGGGAGAGAAAGTCTATGGCTTGCAGCCCCCAAAAAAGCCTGCTCATGCCGCTGGGGCAGCTGTAGGATGTGACGCCCTGCACCAAATCCGTGCCGTCGCCGAAACACGCGCCTACGCGCTCAAGCCACGTAGGCGGCACGCGGCAGTCGGCGTCGGTGAATGCCACGATAGGCCTCGACGCGGCGGCTATCCCTAAGGTAACGGCATGCTTCTTGGGGGAGAGCCCCGGCGGGGTCTCGGAGACGGTGATTACCCGCAGGTTTTCGTACCGCTCCGACGCCTCCCGCAAAATCCGCGGCGTGGCGTCGCTAGACCGGTCGTCGACGACAATCGCTTCGTAGCGGCTCTTGTCGATCCCCTGCGCGAAAATGCTCTCCAAGCAAGCCGCGATATTCCTCTCCTCGTCGCGGGCCGCGACGACCACGGAAAACTCAAGCCCGTCGCCGCCGCGGTTGCCGCCGCGGTTGCCGTCTAAGCGGTAAATTCCAAAGCGCAAAAAGAGTATTGCCGCCGCAAAGCCTATTACGGGGATAAGAATTATCATAATTTGGCTTTATCTTTGATTAATTAAACCCATCTATTGCAAACAACGCCGCAGGGGCGGCCGCAATGGCCGCCCCTGCAATTCAAAACAGGCTCTTCCCCGTCATCTCCGCCGGCGGCTCCTCGCCTAGAAGGCGCAAAAATGTCGGAGCCACGTCGGCCAGCGTTCCGCCCTCCCTTAACTTCACGTCGCCCGCGCCGATCACCGTCAGCGGCACCGGGTTTGTGGTGTGCGAGGTCATCGGCGACCCGTCCGGCAGTTTGGTCTGCTCGGCGTTGCCGTGGTCGGCGGTGACGATGCACACCCCGCCCTGCGCAAGCACAGCCTCCACTACGTCGTGGACGCAGGCGTCTACCGCCTCTACGGCCTTGATTATCGCGTCGTAGACGCCTGTGTGGCCTACCATGTCGCAGTTGGCGAAATTGGTTATGACGGCGTCGTACTTGCCGCTCTTTATGGCCTCTAAGAGCTTGTCCCGAACCTCGAAGACGCTCATCTCGGGCTGTAGGTCGTATGTGGCCACCTTGGGGCTATTGACCAAGATGCGGTCTTCGCCGTCGAAAGGGTCGTTGCGCTGGCCGTTGAAGAAGAAAGTGACGTGCGCGTACTTCTCCGTTTCGGCGCAGCGCAGCTGCTTGAGCCCGCGGGACGACAGGAATTCGCCGAGGATATTGTCGTTCCGCATCTCCGGGTAGGCCTCTATGAAATTTCCGTTGTCGTAGTAGTGCGTCATGGCGACGAAGCACTTAACTAACGGATTTCCCCCGCGGCCGAAGTCAGCGAACGTTGGCTCGGCCATAGCGCGGGTTAGCTGGCGCGTGCGGTCGAAGCGGAAGTTGAAGAATATTACCGAGTCTTTCTCCGAGACGCCCTTGTAGCCTATGCCCTCGAGTATCCGCGGCTTTATGAACTCGTCGTTCTCGTTTGCCGCGTAGGATTGCTCTATGGCTTCCCGCCAGCTTTTCGCCGGCGCCCCCTTGCCCTCCATCACCGCGCGGTAGGCGAGCTCCGTCCTCTCCATGCGGTTGTCGCGGTCCATTGCGTAGTAGCGCCCGATAACCGTGGCTATCCGCCCCGTGCCCGTTTCGTCCATGCCCTTTTGCAGCAGCGCTAGATGCTCTAAGGCGGATTTG
>JAIRUL010000213.1 GCA_031254445.1 Chitinispirillales bacterium | reverse complement strand
GACTTTGACTTTGTGTGGCGGCTCTGCGCCACACGTTATGAAGCCGTAGGCTTCGTCTGAAAAAGATTTAAAGATTTTGACTTTTATAGGCTTCGTCTGAAAAAGATTTAAAAGATTTTGACTTTTATAGGCTTCGTCTGAAAAAGATTTAAAAGATTTTGATTTTAAACCTAAAATCCGCATACACGTAACCTATTGAAAATGCTACACAAATACTAATAAATACAATTTTTAACTGCGGAATCTAGGTTAAAAGGCTTAAAAGATTTAACATGAGCGCCAATATCAAATAATCCCCAAATTTTTGCCTGATTATTGCTATGCGGTATTGACACCGCCCTAAGATTTTACTATATTTACATAATCGGATAGCGGTATAGCGGTTAATAATATACTAAAAAGAGGGGGTTTTGATGGAGAAGGTTGAGTTGTCTTGGGGGGAGATCAAGGAGATGTTTGCGGAGACGGGCCGCAGGATGGCGGAGGCGGATCGCAGGATTGCTGAGGAGCATCGTTTGTTCGCGGAGTTCAGGCGTCGGTTCGCTGAAGACGAGCGGCTTCGCAAAGAGCAGGCGGCTGAAGACGAGCGGCTCCGCGCGGAAAGCGAGCGGATCCGCAAAGAACAGGCCGATGAGTCATGGCGCCAGATGCAGCAGGGGTTTGAGGACACTAGGCGCCTTATCGCCGAGTCGGACAAGAAGCTCGCGGAGTCGGAGAGGAAGTACACCGGTTTGAACGGGCGCGTTGAGGGCATAGCTAGGAGCAACGGCCGCTTTGCCGAGGAGTACTTCTTGAACACGATTGAGGACAGCGGGCTAAAGTTCGCCGGCATTAGCTTCGACGAGATGCACCCTCACGTAAAAACGTTTAAGAATTTGCCTGACGGCACGCGGCTGGACGGCGAGTTCGACATCGTCTTGACCGGCGCCGAGGCCGTGGCGATAATAGAGTTGAAGTACAAGGCGGAGTCCGGCGACGTGGAGGATATTGTGGATAGGAAGGTTAAGAGTTTCCGCGCCCTCTTTCCCGAGTACGGCGGTTTGAGCCTTTACTTGGGCGTTGGCGCGCTATCTTTCGACGGCCCGTCCGTGGCCAAGGCCAGGAAGTCCGGCGTGGCGCTTTTGAAGCAGGTGGGCCAGGCGGTGGCGTACCGGAGCAGCTGGGCGGCGAGGGCGTATTGAGGTTGCCGCGGGGGCGGCCCTTGCGGCCGCCCTGTTAGGCGCCGTTTCCCCAAAAATTTGACTTTCCCTCTGCCCATTAATTATTATTTATGATAGTCAACCATTCATTCTATAGAAAAAACTATAAATTATGCCAAAATCCGCCGGAACCAACGGTATCGACATCCAGAGGGATTACTTATGCGCCGCGCAGTACAGCCCGCAGGAGATGGCTGTGCGGCAGGTCGTTGTGCAGCCTTTAGCTTCCGAGAGCCCCGAGGAGTTTTGGGAGTCGGTTTCGCACGAGCTTTCGGGGCTTCGTAAAAAGGTCAAGTTTGCCGGTTCCAAGGTTGTGTGTTCGGTGCCGTGCGACATGGCGGTGGTGAAGACCCTTGAGGCGGAGAGCGACGAGCGCGATCAGGGCGCTATTTTGCGGTGGGAGCTTGAGGCGAGCCTCCTTGGGGGGATAGGCGAGTACGCCTACGATTTTTACGAGGTTGATCCGGGGAACGTGGTGGAGCGCCGCCGGTACTTGGCCGCGGCGTTGCGCAAGGAGACGCTGGCGAAGCTCAAAAAGGCGGTTAAGCGCACAAAGCTCGACCCCTATATTGTGGACATAGATTTGTTTGCGCTGACCAATGTTTTTCAGGCGAACTACCGCGAGCAGTCGGGGGGGGCGGCGGTGCTCGTCTTGGGCGAGCGCAGGCGCACTAAGATGATACTTGTCAACAATTCTTCTTATGCGGACTCAGGCGTGGTCGAGTACGACGTGCGGGAGCGCGGCGCGGACGGTTACGCTGCGGAGCTTAGGGACGAGGTCGCGCGCCTTGTCTCGGCGAATTTAGGCGGCGCGTCGGCGGCCGTCTACCTTGCCGGTTCCCTTTTCGCCGACAGCGCTATAGCCGCCTCCGCTTTGGGCGCGGTTGCCGGGAGCGAGATGCTGAACCCCTTTCGGAAGCTGCAGTGCGCGGCGGAGATAGACGCGTCGCAGCTTGCGGCGTACTCTTCGCAGCTCGCGGTCTCCGTGGGGCTGGCGCTTAGGGGGGAAGAGGCGCCATGATCAGGATAAATTTAGCGAAGCCGTCCGGGCTCTCTTCGGGGAAAGCCGTTAAAGCGGCCAAGCTGCCGCGCGCGCCGAAAGCGCCTAAAGCGCCGAGGGTTCCGAGGGTTCCGAGGGTGCCGCCGAGGGCGCAGAAAGCGCCGCCGCCGCCGCGCGAGCCGCGCGCGCCCAAGGTTAAGAAGCACAGCCTCGCGGGGCCGGTCTTCTTTTTGCTCCTCCTGCTCGCTGCCGGCGTCGGCGGCGGCGCGTACTACTATATAAACTACTTCAAGCCCGCGGAGGAGGCGAAGAAAGCCGAGCAGGCCCTTGCGACCGCGTCGCTGCCGCCGCCTGTGCCGAATGCCGAGATTCCCGAGGCGAAGCCCTCCTCCCAGATTCGCACTACGATGGTGGAGAGCGTCGTTAAGGAGTTCAACAACGACGGGACGCCCGCGGCGGATAACAAGCTAAGCACGCCGTATGCGGAGATGGCCGTTCCCGAGAAGGTCAACTACGAGGTGCTCTTCGCCCGCAACGTCTTCGAGATGGTCACCCGCTGCACGCCGCCGGGCATCCGCCTAAAGTCGCTTGAGGTGGACAACTTCCAGATAGTCTACGCCAACGGCTCCGGCGCGAAGCCGATGGTGGAGGAGATGTTCGCGACTTTCAAGAACGAGCGCGGCGAGCTGATGCCGAAGCCCTACTCCCACATAAAGGACGACGAGAGCGGCAACTTCGTCTTCACCATAACCTACAAGCCGAATTTCGGCCTGCAAGTGGGTGACCCGTTTCAGGCGCTTGAGCAGATCACGTTCAAGGAGGGGCTAACCCAGCACCTGAAGAACTTCTCGCGCTTAGCCGGCGACAGCAACTTCAAGATGTCCGCCGCGCCGAGCCAGCTCACAGCCTCCAAGGCCGGCAGCTACAGGCGCGTGGTCTACAAGGCGGTGGGGATGACGAACTACGGCGACTTCCACAAGTTTGTTCTGGCCCTCTACAACGAGAGGGTTCCGTGCGCGTTCAAAAAGATAACCATGACGCCGGTGCGAGACGAACAAATCAGGGTGACGGCGGAAGTGCTCTTTTCAGTTAAAGAGTAGTTTATGAAACTGCGAATCATCTCCGGCGGCCTAAAAGGCCGCTATGTAGTCGTCGACCCCGGCCCGGCCCCCGGCGGCGTTCGCTTCCGGCCTACGCAGGAGCGGGTGCGGGAGTCGGTTGCGGAGATAGTGAAAAAGCGTATACGCGGGTGCGTTGCGGCGGACATCTGCGCCGGCAGCGGGGCGTTTGGGTTTGAGCTGTTGAGCCGCGGCGCGGCGCGGGTCGACTTTGTGGAGGCGGACAAGGCGGCGGCGGCGGCGATAAGCGGCAATGCCTATAGGCTTGGGGTCGCCGGCAGGGCGCGGGTGGTGCGGGGCGACGCGCGGACGTTTGCGGATAGGCCTTTGGGCGAAGGGCGCGGGTACGACATTGTCTTTTACGATCCGCCATACGGCGACGCCGAGCTTGGCGGGCTGGTTCCTAAGCTTTTGCCGTTAGTCAACGCCGGCGGATTGTTGATTTACGAGCGCCGCCGCCGCCCCAAGGAGAAAAAGGCCGCGGGCACCGAGGGCAAGGCCGATATCATCGAGGCCCGCGTCTATTCCGACACGGTCATAGAACTATACGGTAAGGAGCGAGATGCCGACAGCTATCTACCCCGGGACGTTTGACCCCATAACCTACGGCCACATCGACATAGCGGTGCGGGCCTCGAAGGTCTTCAAGCGCGTCATCGCCGTTGTTGCGGTGAACCAGTCTAAGAGCCCGCTATTTACGCCGGGCGAGCGCGTGGATATGGCGCGCGAGGCGCTGAAAGACCTCCCGCGCATAGAGGTCATAGGCTACTCCGGGCTTATCGTCAGCTGCGTAAAGGAGTACGGCGCGTCGGCGATAATACGCGGATTGCGCGCTATGTCCGACTTCGACTACGAGTTTCAGATGGCGTACACGAACCGCAACATGCTTGAGAGCGCCGAGACGGTCTTCTTCATGCCGAGCGCGGAGTACACGTATTTGAACTCGACCCTGGTCAAGCAGATAGCGCGGCACGGGGGCGACATCGGGGCGTTCGTGCCGGACGTTGTGAAGCGGAGGCTTTTGGAGAAGATGTGAGCCGTTGGGCATTGCCTTTAAGAACAATTAACACCGGATTGGCGCAATTATGATGTACCTCCACACCCCTCGCCTTTCGCCGTGCGTAAAGTGGCTGATAGGCGCGAATGTCGTTGTCTTCATCCTCCAGATGATGCCGTCCGTTGGCGACGCGCTGACCGGCCTTTGCGCGCTGCGCCCGTACGAGGGTTTTTCGCGCTTTCAGCTTTGGCGGCTCGCCACCTACATGTTTCTGCACGCGCCTAACGAGCTTTTCCACATCCTCTTCAACATGCTCACGCTGTGGTGGTTCGGCGCGGAGCTCGAGGAGATTTGGGGGCGGCGGAAATTTTTGGCATTCTACTTCGTCTGCGGCGTAGGCGCGGGGCTTTTTTCGTTGCTCTATTTCTTTGTAAATCCGTATGTTATAATAATAGGCGCGTCCGGCGCGGTTTTGGGCCTGCTCACCGCCTACGCCGTCTACTACCCGCATAGGCAGGTGATGCTCTTCGGCATCTTCCCGATGAGGATGCGGACGCTCGTTATAGGCTACGCCGTCATATCCGTGCTCTTCTCCATAAGGGGCGGCGGCAACGTGGCTCATTTGACGCATTTGGGGGGGATAGCGGTCGCGTGGGTCTACCTAAAGGCGGGTCCTGCCGCGCGGGTAGGGTTCAACAAATGGATGTTTAGGATGAAGAGACGCGGTTGACTTTGATTTTGACTTTGTGTGGCGGCTTTAGCCGCCACACGTTATGAAGCCGTAGGCTTCGTCTGAAAAAGATTTAAAGAATTTGACTTTAGGCTTCGTCCCCAACAGCATTAAAAGAATTTGACTTTTATCTTTTAATTTGATTATATTGTATTGTATGGAGGATATTATGAAAAAACTATCGACAGTTGCGTCCATCGCCGCAATCCTAGCCGCCCTCTCGATCCCAGCCGCCGCTCAAGATGGCGGCCTCGGCTCTTACGGCGACAATGATTTCATCTCTTCCGACGACGCCGACGAGTTCAGCGTCGAGAAGATGCGGCGGATGGTGCTTGAAGAAGAGGGCGGCGCGGCCGCCGCGCCGGAGTTCGTGCCGAAGAACGAGATTACCATCGCGCCGAAGCCGGAGGTAGACACCTCCTCGGCTAAGAAGAAGGAGAGCAAGAAAGACGCGCCTCCCGGCGAGAAGATCGGCAACACGCTAGGCCTGCGCTTCGGCATTGGCCCGACTTGGGGCGTGGCTTTAGGCGTTGGGATAGGGCTCTCCGAGAGCGGGCGCATGGATGTCGGCATGAATATGGGATGGGGCGATGGCAGGCACGATTATTCCGAGTTTATTATTGAGGCGCAGGGCTTTTACGACCTACGCTTTAAGCTCTCGGACGATGCCGCGCTCTGCTGGTACGTGGGTCCCGGAGTTGCGTTTGGGTGGTACGGCACGTCAAAGGATACGACGGTGACTAAAGTATATATAGACACCGCCACCGGAGCGTCGAAGCCGATAGATTCGACATGGACGCAAAAGCCCGGCGCGTTCAGCGTCGGCATAGGTTTTCAAGTCGGCCTTGAGGTAGACTTGCAATTCATAGACATCGAGCATTCCCTAAGTTTTCTGAGGGGTTCGTCCATCAGCTTAGATTTCCGCCCGATTCTCTATCCCGCCGCGTGGTGGGCCGACAAGGGCAGCGACCTTGAACACTTCCATTCGGTAGCGTGGAATTTTGGCCTGTCGTTTAAGGTAGGGCTTGGGGGGAAAAAGGGTAGTAGTTGATGTAAAAAGATTTAAGTCAAAGTCAAATTCTTTAAAATCTTTTTCAGGCGAAGCCTACGGCTTCATAACGTGTGGCGGCTAAAGCCGCCGCACAAAGTCAACGTCAAAGTCAAAATCATAAAACCCGTATCTCCGAATCCACCACCCTAATAGTCTTCCCCCCCGCCAGCATATCCGACAGCGCCATATTTTTTGTCCCGAACTTTATCGTTGTGCCCGGGTAGGCGCAGCGGTCTATCCTCACGAATCTGTTTTCGAACTTGTTCATCGCTGTGTTTAGCACACGCACCCTGTCCTCTAGGGTCGCGATTTGCTGCCTTATCACGATGATGGCGTTTTTCATCTTGCGCATGAACTCCTTGTCGTTGCGTTTGGTCGGCGGGAGCGCGCTTATAGTCGCGTTCAGCCTCTTTATGTTGTCTTCGAGCTGCGCTATGGCGTCCGTCGCGTTGCTTGCCTCCCGTACAAGTTCAGGGTCGTGTTCTATCTGGAGCGTTGTCTTGACGCCGCTGATGTTGCCCACGGTCTTGAGCACGATGGACTCGTTTGCGACGAGCGTCCCGCCGGCGACGGAGAGGCTGTTGCCGTAGACCTTTATGGATTTGTGCGCGGTGATGCTGCTGTTTATCGCCTCCTTGGCGATGTTGACGTTGCCGCCGGCTATGACGGTTTGGTTCTTCATGAAGTTGAGGTTCACGTCGCCCTTGGCCTCGATGACCCCTTTGCCGTTGCCCACGAAGCCGTAGCGGCAGAGCACGTTCCCCTCCACCGCCACCATGCAGTATTCTATGAGGCCGCTCACCTGCAGGTCGCCGCCGCATGTCACGCCGAAGCCGCTCTTTATGTCGCCGTTTATCACGATTGACTTTTCGTAGTTTATGCTGCCGGTCGAGTAGTCCACGTCGCCAGGGACCGAGTAGCCCTCCGATACGTTGACCGCCGCGCCGTCGAAGCGCGCGATGCCGTCGGCAAGCGCGACGAGCGTGTCGGGGTCGTCGGGGCTTGCGGCGGTGTTCGCCCCAATGGGGAGCCTCACGGGGGCGCCGTCGAGCGCGGGCAGGACGCGCCCTATGACGTTCATTCCCGGCGTGCCCTTTTTGGGGTGGATGAGCCGCGCCAGCACCGAGCCCGCGCCCACCGAGGTCACGATGCTTATGCTCTTGTAGTCGGCGTTGCCGTCGTCGGCGACGATGGGCGTGGGCGACGAGTCGGTGTTGAAAGTAAAGTCTACGCGCCCGTCGTCGCCCTTTACGGGCGGGGCGCCCTCGGCTATGGTGTACTCCTCCCGCCCGCTCAGGCCGCGCGCGAACATCGCCATCAGGTTGGCTACCGCCCCGTCGTTTACGCCGTAGAGGACGCCCTTGCCCCGGAGCATTTCGCGCAGCTCCGCCTCCGTCGGCATCGCCCCCCCCTCGCCGGCGGGAGCCACGGCGACCGATGCGGACATCTTGTCCGGCGCGATTGTAACCTCCGCCATGCCGTCGAAAGCGAGGGGTATGACCCCGGGCAGCCCCCTTTGGTCGGCGTAGGCGATGCCGGTGACGGCGGAGGCGTAGGTGTACCCGGCTATGTAAAGGTTGTTTTTTACGATGATGCTGTCCTGCGACCGCTCCTCCTCCGACATCGGGGGCGGCTCTATCGGCCCGCCGAAAACGTCGTAGCCGAGGAGGCTCGGCGACCCCATTTTGCGGCGCGCGACGACGGTCCCGTGATCCACCCGCTGGAACTTGCCGGCGAACGAGGCGATCTCCCAGGCGTACTTGCTTGCGCGCGCAGAGTTGATGTCGCCGCCGTCCTTTAGGTGCTTCACGATGATGCGCAGCGCCCCGATCCTCTCCGGCTCCGGCCCCCTGCCGCTCGCGACTTGGCGCGCGTTGATGGCCCGCGGCGAGGCGTTGTAGTCGTCCACAAGGCCCCTAAGCGACGCCGGCTCAAGGCCGCGGGCCACCTCCGCCTCCTCCAGCGCGGCTTTTAGGTGCTGCTGCGTGAGCTTCCCGCAGGGCGCGCCGGGCACGGGCGCAAGCGATATCAACGCCGACATTTTGTCCGGCGCGACCTCCACAGCGATGGTGACAAAGTCCGGCAGCGTCGTGCCGGCATCGGGGTCGCCGGTATCCTTAGGCATCAAACCCTTTCCGCGCCAAAAATAAAAAAGGTGTAGACAATCCGCAAGCAAAATATTAACTTACTGTATAACCCGCGTGTTGGCTCCTTGCGTATGAGCGCCGATGGGCGAACGGTAACTATTCCGCGCATATATAAAAAATAATATACGCGCTATGTCTAATATACAATGATAACAGCCGCATCTCAACAAGAAAATGCAAATTCTTGCGGAACCGTCGCCGCCGTCGCCTTCCCCGTCGCCATACCGGGCGTCTACGACTACGAAATCCCCCATAGGTTCGCCGGCAGGGTCGCCTTAGGGCTGCCCGTTTTAGTGGAGGTCAAACGGAGCAGGGTGTGGGGCGTGGTTATCGAAATAAAGAAGGAGTCGGCGTTTAAGGAAAAACTCAAGGAGATAATCGACATAAAGGAGGGGCACTGGGCCGACTCGAACAGGTCGCTGCTCAAGCTGTACGGGTGGATCGCGCGGTACTACCAGTGCCCGGTGGGGCGGGTCTTTAGGCCGGTGGCGGGGAAGTCGGTTGTCGGCAAGGGGGCCAAGGCCGTTACGGTGTATAGGTGTGTGCGGGGGGGCGCTGATGGCGGCATTGATGACGGTGCCAACAGCGGAGCCAATGGTTGTATCAACGATAGCATCAATGGCGGCATTAGCGGCGACGCCAACCGTATCGCCGCCCTC
>JAIRUL010000106.1 GCA_031254445.1 Chitinispirillales bacterium | reverse complement strand
TGACGGAGTTCCCCTACACGGATTTTTCGATAAAGTCCTACGACGCGGAGGAGATCAAGGGCGTGGCGGTCGACGCCTTCGACAACGGCTTCTCGATCGCCATCATCCCCTTCGACAGCAAGGTTCACATGGTCTACGCGGAGAAGGCGCCCGGTTTTGAGGAGATGTTCATAAAGAACGTGGCGGGGTGGATCGCGGGGCTGAACCTCGGCAAGGAGGGGCAGACGCCCATATCGGTGAACGGGCAGACGGGCGAAGCCTACGCCGACAAGGCCTCGGTGCTGCACATCGGCGTCCCCGAGGGCAAGGCCGTCACCATCGGCGTGATCAACATCTTCTCGCAGGACGAGGAGTCGCCGGTCATCGAGTTCCAGCAGGAGGGTTTCTCGGCCGCGAAGTGCCTAATCAACGGAAAAGAGGCCGTCTTGGCCGACTACATCGCCGAAAACAGCATCAACACTAAGCTGCCGCTCGTGGGCGACTACTCGGGCAACGGAGTCAACATATCTTTCAAGTCCATAGACAACGGCGTGGTGAACTTCTACGCGCCGGTCTTCACCGGCATAAAGTACCGCATAGCGAAGTCCATCTCCGACTACGCGGGCGAGTTCAACAGCCACCTAACCGACTTCCGCGACACGAACTCGACTTTCTCGTGCAACTGCATCCTGAACTTCCTCTACGGGGAGCTTGAGGGCAAGAGCATAGAGCGGTTCAAGGGGCCGATAACGTTCGGCGAGATCGCGTACCAGCTTGTGAACCAAACGCTGGTGTACGTTTCGGTGCTGTAATTCATACTGACGCGGTACCGGTTACGCGGGCGGGCCTTGGGTCCGCCTTTTTTTTGTGCCGTTACCCCTTGCTTTTCGCCCAATGAGATACTATTTTATATTATAATTGATATTGTCCGCCCAAACCAAAAGGAAACGCCATGCTGACCGCGTTCGTATCGCTCAAAGTCCGGCAGGACAGCGTAAACGAAATAGCCTCGCAGCTCGCCGCCATAAACGGCGTGAGCGAGGTTTACTCCATTGCCGGCCGCTTCGACCTGACCGCCATCATCCGCGTGCGCGACTGCGAAGACTTGGCCGACATAGTGACGAACAAGATGCTGAAATTAGACGGCATCATAGACTCCGAGACGCAGATCGCATTTAGGGTGCACTCGAAGCACGATTTGGAGAGCATGTTTTCGCTGGGGGATGATTGAGGGATGAACGCCCCGCCCCCAAGCAACGAAGGAGCGCCGCAGCCTCCGCAGCCCCAGCAGCCCCAGCAGAAGCAGCCGGAGGATAGCGCCAAGGGCGGCTTCCGCATCAAGAATATGCTCAGCAACGTCAACCGGACGATATTGGCGGCGGGGGCGGCCGTCGGGAAGTACAACATCATCGAGGAGATCGGGCGGGGCGGCATGGCGGTTGTCTACAAGGCCATGCAGACCGACCTGCAGCGCGTGGTCGCGCTCAAGGTCATGCCGGCCAACATCACCATCAACTACCGCTTCGTCGAGCGCTTCCTGAGCGAGGCGCACTCCGTCGCGAAACTCAGCCACCCCAACATCGTCAACATATACGAGGTGGCCAACGAGAACAACGTCTACTACATCGCCATGGAGTACATCGCCGGCACGAACCTCTACCAGCACTTAAATGAAAACAAGCCAAAACTCGTAGACGTCCTGGAGATAATCTCAAAGCTCGCGGAGGCGCTCGGGTACGCCCACGAGCAGAAGATCATCCACCGCGACCTCAAACTGAACAACGTAATCATGAAAGACCCGCTCACGCCGGTGCTCATAGACTTCGGGCTCGCCAAAGCGCTGGAAGACTCGGACGGCGGCGGCGGCATCACGCGGACGGGCGAAATCATGGGGTCGCCCGCGTATATGGCGCCGGAAAGGCTTCTCGGCAGCGACGTAGACCATAGGAGCGACATCTGCTCGCTCGGCATCATGCTCTACGAGATGCTGACCTTCAAGAACCCCTACTTAGACCAGCGCAACCTCCACCAAACGACCTACAACGTCATGGAGGCCTGCCCCATACCCCCGAAAAACCTCATCCCGTGGCTGCCCGTCGAGATAGAGGCCATCACCCTTAAAGCGATGGCCAAAGACCCCGACATGCGCTACCAGACGATGGAGGAGTTCCGCCAAGACATCATCCGCTACCAAAAGGGTGAGGCGGTGACCGCGAAGCCGCCGTCGCTCAAAAAGCGCACGACGAGCTACGTCCGCAAGAAGTGGGCGCCCATCGCGATTACGCTCTTAGTGCTGATTTTCTCGGGCATCATCGCGGCGAGCTACTACATACAGAGGAAGCGGGTGTACTCGCACTGGCAGCTCTTCTATATGCAGCCCCTCAGCGCGGCCGCCGGGGACTGGACGTTCGTAAGCAAAGACAGCCTCTACCAAGGGAGGTGGGAGGACGGCAACCGCTCCATAACGCTATCGTCGCCGGGCTACTCGTATATGCGGCTCGAGCGGCGCTTCAACCGCGACGTGCTCATTGAGTTCGACCTCTCCGCCCCAAGCCGCAACCTGCTTAGGGCCGGGGTCTTCCTCTTCGGCGACAGCCCCGACAACGCGCACTGCGTGCACATAAACCGCAACGGCTTCGGGGAGAGCGGCGTCACGTTCCCCGGCAGCGACTTCCTCTTCAGCGACATAGCGCCGGGCGCGATCCCGTGGCAAAACGTCAACCGCATATCGGTGGAACGGCTGCAAAATTCGATAACGCTCACTATAAACGGCGCGCTCGTGGCGCGCGTGTACGACTTCTTCCCCGCGATAGGCAAAGACAACGAGCGGATAGGCTTCTTCGTGGACGCCTCGGAGGCGGCTTTCTCAAACATCAGGGTGCACCGCCGCGCAATCCCGCAAATCCCAAGCCCCACGCTCATAGGCGACCGCTTCCGCGAGCGCGGCGACTTCGAATCGGCGATAGACGAGTACAACGGGTTGATGATAGACCAGTCCGCGCTCAACCTCACAAAAGAGCTCTACGTAAACATCGCCGATTGCCAAATACGCCTCGGCATGTACGACGAGGCGATAAACACGCTCGACAAGAGCGCCCAGCTCCACAGCAGCGACGCGCTAAAAGCCCGCGCGAGATACCTAAGCGGCATAGCCTACCTGCGCATGGGCGACACCGTGCGGGCGGAGGGGGCGTTCGCGGTGGTCACGCGGTACTACAAGTCGAGCAACGTGGGCTTCTCGATAATGGCGTCGGATATAGCCCACGCCTCGGCGCTGGTAGACGCCGGCGAAACCGAGTGGGCGCTGCGGGAGATAACCGCCCGCGCCGCGCTCTACCCAAAATTCACCCCGCACTGGGGCGCGCTGCACCTGCGCATCCTAGAAAAAACCGCGCGGGAGGGCAACGCGAACGGCGCCGCGCGGATGCTCAACTCAATAACCGCGCTCTACGGCGGATCCCCCGACATAATCGCGAACGCCAGGACAATCCTAGCCGACGCCTACCTCAACGCCGGCCAAACTACCCCGGCCTCCGACATCTACAACCAATCCATACACTCGCAAACCGCGAGCGACAACGTCTGGCGCTCGTGGTACGCGATAGCCGACCTCTACGAGTACAACTTCGATTACCCGCACGCCCAGGCCATCTACGCAAAAGTCTGGAGAGAGTCGCAACCCACCTCCGCAATCCACTGGATGGCCGCGCTTAAATGCGCCGAACAGTCGGTGAGCGACACTATGCCGTTAGACAGAGTCCCCCTGCTGCACGAAACCGTGGACGGCCCGCACCCGTACCCGCTGCCGAGAATCATAGCCGCCTACTACATAGACAAAATAACGGAACCGGAATTCCTGCGCATGTGGGACAACATCCTGCCCCAAGACTCGTGGAACCTCTACTACGTGGCAAGGAAATTGCTGCTGCAAGGCAACCGCGAGGAGGCCCTGGCGGTAATCAGGGTGCTGCAACGGCAGCTGCCGGTATCGTCGTGGCAGTCGTTTCAGGTGGCGAAGATATTGTATGCGCCGGATAAGTGGGAGTAAAGCCAACGTCTTTAAAGTCAAAGTCTTTAAAGTCAAAATCTTTTATGGGATAATGGGGCGTGCCGCAACTCTCGCGCCGCGGTTTACAGGGCAGGCATGCTGGCGGCGTGCGCGCTGTTGCCGTAAAAGCGGGGCCGGCCCCGCTTTTGCTTAGCGGCAACCCTATACAGGGCAGAGAACGCTGGGCGAACGCCAATGTCGAAAGAATAAAACTTTTCTGCATTAAAATTTATTATATTTATACTAGTTCGTTATGTGTTCGCATACAATAAACAATAAGGAGCGCTTTATGTCCATTAAAAGGGTTTTTGCGGCGGCGCTGGCTTGCGCCGTGTTTGCGGGGGGGGCGGTTGGGCAGGAGGCCAAGTACCCGTTCCCGCAGGACGTTGTGTACCCGAATGGGCATATGCCTACGGGCATCACGAGCGCCAAGGCGCAGAGCTGGTACGATAGCTGGAAGAGCGAGGTGCAAGTGCCAACGTCCAAGGGGCTCATGCCTACGGCCGACGACAAAAACCAAGTGAAAGTCGAGGGCATGGGCTGGGCGCTAATCGCCGCGGCTTACATGGGCGACAAAGAGTCCTTTGACGGGATGTACAAATTTTACAAGTGGGCCTGCGGCCTCTCGAACAACTCCGGCGGCATGATGTCGTGGAAAGTGGACAGTTCCGGCATTTATGGGAACAACAACGATAACGCCGGCACGGCCTCCGACGGCGACCTTGACGTGGCCTTCGGGCTGGTCGTAGCCAACTGGCAGTGGGGCGGGGATTATTTAGCCGAGGCGCAGAGGGTAATAGCAAACTGCAAGAAGCTCATCGTCGCCTGCGAGGGGCTCTCCGTTGTCGCCGGCGGATACAACGGCGGCGCGTGGGGCGGGTCGTGCAATAGTTACACGGATATCTCTTACTACACCCCCGCGTTCTTTAAAATCTTCGCCGAGGTTACAAGCGACCCCGCATGGACAAAGCTCGCCGAGGACACTTACACCCACCTTGAAAGGAACGCCCATCCAACCACCGGCATAGTCTCCGGCTGGCAGAATGTCGGCACCGGCGCGGCTATGATGGGCCCCGGCGGCACGCAGAACGACTCGTCCTACAACCACGACGCGAGCCGCGTCCCTTGGCGCATCGCGCTCGACTATCTTTGGAACGGCGAGCCGCGCGCAAAGGCGTGGGCCGCCAAAATTACAAACTGGGCATACGGCTACGGCATCAACAACCTCAAAGAGGGGCACAATAGGGACGGGACGGCCGTCAGCGACACGCCCGCCGGATTCGCTTTCCTCGGCGGGTTCGCGGCCGGCTCTATGGCCAACGACAGCGCCGCCGTCCGCACGGCGTTTGAGAACGCGATCGCTTCAAGGGACGACAAATATTGGTACAGCCGCTCTACCGGAAATATGTACCTTCTCGCCATCACCGGCAATATGTGGAACGAGGAATTAGTGGGCGGCGACGGCTTCCGCCTGACCGCAACCGTTGACGGCGGCGGAATTGTTAGGCGCGACCCCAACAAAACGCGCTACGCGAGCGGCGAGGCGGTCAAGCTCACTGCGGAACCGGATGTCGGATGGAATTTTGTGGAATGGACAGGCGAAGTGGCGAGCGGCGACGCCAAGAATCCCGAGATTACGGTCACTATGGACGCCGCCAAGAGCGTTACGGCAAAATTTGAATTAGCCGGCGGCGTGAACTTTGTCAGAAACGGCGACTTTTCCGAGGGTTCGGACGGCCTTGATCATTGGACGCTCAACACATGGGATGTCTCTCAGGGTTCCGCAAGCGTGTCCAACGGGGCGGTCACTATTACTATCACTAACCTCGGCGCGGAAATTCACAACCTGCAATTAGTCCAAGCAAGCCTACCGCTCTTAGAGGGAAGAACATACGTAGTCAGCTTTGATGCCTACGCCTCCGCCCCAAGAACAATAGAGGTTATGAGCCAAATGGCAGCAGACCCGTGGTCCGGTTATTTCTCGGAAGATATCGAGTTGACTACGGAACCGCAAGCATTCCAATTTGAGTTCACAATGGAACATGCAAGCGACGACAAGGCGAGGATAGGCTTCAATGTCGGCCAATCCATGGAATCCGTAACTATCAGCAACGTCTCGGTAACATTCAAGCCCTCCTCTGTCTACCACAAGATCTCGGCGAAAGCATTCGCCAAGAATTCCGGCCTTAAGGTGACAGCCAAGAAGTCCGCGATAAGCGTAAAGTTCAAGGCCAAGGGCAGCGGCGCGACGGAGCTGAGAATCTACGGGCTAAAAGGCAACCTCCTTGACAAGGTAAGAATGCAAACGGTAGCCGGCAGGAGCTACGCGCACACGTTTGGCGCAACAAAGTTGCCGAATGGGTTCTATGTGGTGACGCTACGAAATGGAGGGGTCATCGAGCAGGCGAGAATTGTCATGCCGAAGTAGTTGACGTTGACGTTGACGTTGACATTGACGTTGACATTGACGTTGACGTTGACGTTGATGTTGACGTTGACGTTGACGTTGACGTTGACATTGACGTTAAAAAATAAAAGTCAAATTCTTTTAAATCTTTTTCAGACGAAGCCTACGGCTTCATAACGTGTGGCGGCTAAAGCC
>JAIRUL010000063.1 GCA_031254445.1 Chitinispirillales bacterium | reverse complement strand
TGCCCCCGCCCTATTATCAAAACACCGTACACCGCCGCCTTTGACTTTGACGTTGACTTTGTGTGGCGGCTTTAGCCGCCACACGTTATGAAGCCGTAGGCTTCGTCTGAAAAAGATTTTAAAAGATTTAAAGATTTAAAGATTTAAAGATTTTATTAATATTTCTTAAGGACATCGTGATGCCCAACGTCAAGGGCAACTATTATTTGGACGCCGGAAAAGCGCCAAATGATTCTGATGCTTTTACTAACGCTGCTTTCCATGCGTCCGGGGTTGCCTTCCAGTTTCTTCGTCCGCAATGATGGGTGGTGTGGGTTGTCTTCCAATATCAAAATTTTGTCTCGAACCCTTTTGCGGTCGATGGCCGACAATTTTTTAAGTTCGCGCACAAATGTTTTTGTGAAAACAGCGCTATATTTTGCCACGATCCCTCTCTATTTCCGCCTCAATTTCAGCAAAAAGTTCGGCGGCGGCCTGCGGCTTTAGCTCGCCGGTCGCTATTTGGGCTTCGGCAATCTCGAATTCCTTGTCCCACCGCTCCACAACTTCCGGCGGATAATGCACCACCGGCAAAGACTGAATCCAAGCGTCATGCTCGGTAGACGAAGCCGTCTTAACATTGGCTTGCGGCATAAAACCCTCCTTTTGATTGATTAATATATCATAAATATACCTCCCCGCCCGCCCCCCGCGAAAAAAAATAAAAAAAAATAAAAAAAAACACCCTATCGCGGAATATTTGATTATATTTATACTGATATGCCTTATTGCGCGGCATTAACGCCAAACGCGGGCGCGCGGGGCGGGGAAACGGCGGCTATTCTATATCATTATATAATGCTTATGCTTTAAGGAGGGTCTTATGAAAAACGGGAAAACGCTTGGGCGCGGGTGGACGGCGGCGCTGGCGGCGGCGGCTACGGTCGGGGCGGCGGGGATATTTGCGGCGGCTACGGCGCAGACGAGCTATCCGCCAACGCTGGATATCGACGTTACGTTTTATGACTTCCACTCCGACCGGTCCAACCCCGAGTTCGAGCAGCCGCACTGGTCCAAGAGGAACAACGCCACGGTTCTTATGACGGGGATGGTGGCGAATAAGCTCGACGCCGACCATAAGCCGCAGTTTGCCAAAAACGTGATGAGGAACCTCGGCATCGCCCACTGGTTCCGCGATTGGAACACATACACGGCAGGCCCGTACTCCAAGGGCAAAAACACCGCGCCCCGGTACTCCCCGTCGGATTGCGGCATCCGGCAGGCCAGCTGCGGCGACGAATGGGGCCAGACCATCAATGTCCTTGAAGAGGTCGCGAGCGTCGGGCACGATACGGCGTTCAAAAACATCGTCATACCGGGCGTCATCCAATTCGAGCTAGTCCCGGGCAGCGCCGGGACGTACCGGTTCGATAGGCAGAAGAACAATACCAACTCCGCGAGGCGGGGGTTCTTCCCCATAGATAACCGGGGCTTCGGCAACGAGTGGTCGGTTATCAACAGCGGCAGCCACAACTACGCTTTCACGATGGAGCTAGTTTTCCCGTTCCAGTATAAGGCCGACATGTCGTTCACATTCAGGGGCGACGACGACCTATGGGTTTTCATAGACGATGACCTCGCCCTAGACCTCGGCGGCATACACGAGGAAGTGGAGGGCAGCTTCAACGTCGACAACTTCCTGAGCGGGCAGCCCCAAGGGAGCAGCCACGTCCTGCGCATCTTTTACGTCGAGCGCCACTCCGGCGACGCCAATATCCTCATAACGACCAATATCGTCGCCCCGCCCGCCGGCATGGGCATAAGCACGGATAGCAACACCGGCAAGACCGTCGGCCCCGTCGTGGACAAGCGGGCTGACACGACCATAACCCTATACAGCGTTGTATACGACGACAACAACAACATCCTGACCCCGAATACGCAGTACAACTGCGACAACGTCACCTGGACGATAAACAACATCGTCGTCGGCAAGGGCTGTTCCATAACGGTGTCGGACTCGGTGGCGAAAAACCTCACCATAAAGGTCACATACGACGACAAAGAGAACAAGCCGGTGACAGGGGGCACCGAGATCAACGTAAAAGCTCTCACGCCGGAATTTATCCACATACGGAAAGACACCATCCCATACGACAAAAACGGCAAATTGCTGCCGGTCGACCAGTGGAGCCAAGACATCTACTTCGTCCCCGGGCAGGACAACATGACGATCTACGCCGTCCTCCGCGACAAGTACGGCAACTTCGCGGGCACGGCTGTCATCAAGTCGGGCGGCTCAAACGACTGGACGGCCGCTAACGCCGCCGAGTGGTGGAGCTCCGACCGAGATGTCGCCACCGTGACCTCCCCCGGCTCGGCAACCGCGGTTGCCAAGCAGCCGAAGGGCGACGGCACCGACGGCCTGCTCGCGGTACAATACAGGGTCTGCGGCGGGACGCTCGGCTCCTCCTCCGCCTGCATAGTCCTCACCGACACCGTGGGCGTCGGAACCAAGAGCACGGGCGCGATAGCCATAGGCCCCAACCCGTTCATACCGGGCGTCACCAAAGTGGAGGACGCCTACGACCCCAAAACGAGGGACTTCTACAACAACGCCATAAAAAATAGCGGCAACGGCTCCGGCTACGGCGTGCTCATAGCCGTGGACTCCCCCAAGAAACTGCAGCCCGGGCGCGGCGGCAGCGAGAACGGCGGGCCCGGCGGCACCGACAACAGGCCCTACGGCAAAATCGTCATC
Source organism: Chitinispirillales bacterium (assembly GCA_031254445.1). Classification (GTDB taxonomy): domain Bacteria; phylum Fibrobacterota; class Chitinivibrionia; order Chitinivibrionales; family Chitinispirillaceae; genus GUT77. The sequence continues at coordinate 9,203 of JAIRUL010000063.1, read as the reverse complement.
TACGACGCCGTGGGCAACATCGTCAAAACGGACGCCCTCTACCAAGCCGGCTACCGCACCTCCTACGGGTACGTCTGGGACGGCAAAAACGAAAACGGGCGCACCGTCGGCCCGGGGACGTACCTCGCGCGCATAAGCGGGAAAGACGTGGACAACAAATCGCTCGTGGTGCAGAAAAAGGTCGGGGTCAAGAAATAGAAACAACGGCGGCGGCAAGCGGCAAAGGGGTTGGCAATCGATAGGATTGGCAATAGATAAACAACCGCAGCCGTATGGCTTTAGGCGAACCCGCAATAGGGTTCGCCCCTATGATAGAAAACAAGAAAACAAGAAAACAATAAATAACCTGCGGACGGCGGCGCATCGGCGCGCCGGACGCGCAATGCACGAAGGGGAGCGCAATAATATGTTGGCAAAACGGATAGGTATCATTGCGGCGCTGGCGGCGCTGACGGTCGTGGTAGGGGCGGCGAACGCGCAGAAAATGAAAGCGCCTGGCACCGATATCACCGTGTGCAAGCCGGTGGCGGGGGGCGACGATTGCAACTTCACGACCATTCAGGCGGCGGTCAACGCGGCTAAGGCTGGGCAGGTTATTGAGATATTGGACGAATCCGAATATGCTGAACAGGTGACGATAGATGGGCGGACGCAAAGGGATAACCCGAATAAGCCTGGGACGGCGAAAGATGACGATCCGTGGAGCCCGTGGTCTGGCGTTACGGGCGGGAACGACGGCATTACCATCCGGTACGTGCCGTCGAGCAACGCGGCGTTTTCTCTCCATAAGAGGCCGACGATAAAGTGGCGGGACACGCAAAATACGAGCCCCAAGAACGCTACGGAGGCATTAACGGGCGGGGAATTGACGGGGTCGTCCGGCAACTTCGAGACTTGCGGGGCGTTGCGCGTAATACGCGCCAAGGGCGTTACCATAGAGGGTATTACGGTTGACGGCGGCGGGCGGGCACCGTTCGGAGCGACCGGCGTATGGGGAGGGCAATGGCCCCTCTATCACGGCAACGCGGCCATCACCCTCGCCGTGGCGGGCCAGGTGACGATAAGGGACTGCGACCTAAAGAACGCCTACTACGGGGTAAACATAAAAGACCGGAACACCGGCGGCGTTTTTGCCAAGCCGAACCCGAACGACAACGACACCAAAGACATCGTCCCCATCTCCGGCTTCGGCAACGTGGGCGGGCACTTGATCGAATACAACCGCATCGACAGCAACCGCGTGGGCATTTTTACCGAGAGCGCGTATGACATAGCGTCCACCGTGCGCTACAACCTTTTCTACCACAACCTCGCCACGCTGCCCACGGCGCCGGCCGTAAGCGGCCTGCCCGGGAGCGAGAGCGAGAAAAGCGCCGGGGCGATTAGGTTTAAGGACGTCCCCGTCACGCCGCTCGCCATCTACAACAACACGTTCTACGGCAACACCGGCACCCTCTTTGGCGACTGGCAGACCGGCGCGACGGGCCTTGTGTTCAACAACATATTCAGCAAGGCCACGCCCAGCGGCAACCCTAACCAAGCCTCTATGGACGCCAGCTTCCCGTTCCGCATGAACAACTGCGTTTTTTCCGCCGACCTCGCCGACCGAAACGGGCTCCGGGCGCAGTACCAGGGGAACTACAACTGCAATAATAACCCAAACGCCCCCGGCGGCATCTTCATCGCCACCGTGCAACTGGGGAAGTTCTCGGCGGCTCAGACGACAAGCGTCATGATAAACACTTGCGGCAATAATGGCGAGGCGCAGCAGCCGCAGAACCAACCCATCGTAATGCCGGGGGCTTTGTTTACAGGGGTGCAGCAGCAGACGGTGTCAATTGCGGGCGCCGAGCTCCGCTGGCTGCAGACGGAGGGGGGCGACGTCTATACACAAGATAATCCGCCGAGAGGACCTGTCAAGCTTGACACGCTGTTCAAGTCGCTCAACCCCGCGTCGGCGGATTTCCTTGTCCCGAACTGGACGCTTGCCCCGATTAAAGACTACGTGCAAAACAAGGGTTGGGCGCTTGCGGGCATGAAGACCTCCGACGGCAAGGCCGCCGACCTCGGCGCGCACCCGTCGTCCGGCGGCCGCCAGACCACGGTCGCGCGGATTTTGCCGCAAAACGTCGTATTGCTGAACGGTAACGGAACGAGCGGGACGGCGAACTTTATGCTCAAGGTCGAGAAAGGCACATTCAACAACGCTAAAGTCAAGATGCTGCGTTGGGTCGCCCCGATTCCGGATAACACGGATTCAGACGGGGGCAATTGCAAAGTAGTGCCGAGCACTTCCATCCACAACATAGCCGCCGCTGTGGGGACGGCCGTGAGAACCGGCAGCAACAGCTTCCAGTTCAACACGGGCACGACCGTCAGCACGGCCGACACCGTCGGTTTTTTCGAGATTATCGTGGAGGGCACGGACGCGAACGGCAACGCGGTTACCTCCGACGTGGGCTTTTTGCCTTACCGCGCATTGGAATACGGCTTAAAAATAACCGTGAATGGCAAAGATGCAAACGTAACGGTGACAGCAGGCAGCACGTGTACGCTAAAGGTCGTGCCGGTGAACTTAAAGACCGGCGCGCCGTGGGCAGGCACCCTTACACAAGTAGAATACCAGCTGCTTTCCGACCCTACAGCGTTCATGTTTAACGCTACCGCCGGAAACCCAGGCAACCCTGCGATCAATACGCCGTTGGTTGCCCACCCCGCCAGCCCCGCCTTTACCGGGCCGGGGGGCGCCACATACTACATCTATTTCACGCGGGCCGGCGACGAGACGATAACGGGCGCTGGGCGTTACATAGAGAACAATAAAAACGTGACGTTCTTTGGCACTCTCGGCCTAACGGTTTTGCCCGGCGCGCCGGAGAAAATCACCTTTATCTCCCCCATCCCTAAGAGCCAGCTAGGCCCCAACGACCCCGCGCCCATCATAAACCGCGGTGCGGATTATCCCGTGCGGGTAGAGGTTCAGGACAGGTTCGGCAACGCCGCCCCTTTGCCTTCGGGCGGTACTGTGTCGATACGCTCCGAGAACACCAATGTCGGCACCGTTAGGTCGCCCACTATGACCGCCGTCGCGGGCGAGCCGGGCGTGTACACAGTGATAGCGAACGTCGCCCCCACCGCCGCCACGCGCGAAGAGTTCGACCTAACCGCCACGCTGTCTATAAACAACGCGACCGATGTCGGCCGCCTGCGCGTAGGCCGCACGATAGACCGCTTGGAGGTTTTCTACAGCGACACCGGTTCGGCCAAGGATTGGAAGGAGTATTTCGACCCGTCCGTCATTTTGACGGTGAACATGGGCGACTGGTACAAGGTGACGGTCAAGGCTGTCGCCCCCGACTCGGTTCTCGCGTCGAAGAACGGCACGGTGGTTGTGACGCCGTCCAACCCGAACATCATGTTGAAAGCGAACCCGTCCGACCCTGCCGGTTCGACGCAGTTCGCCCTTGTGAACGGCGTCGCCACGTTTTATCTTGGGGCGGAGGGTTTGACGGTCGATATTAAGGACGCGTGCATAGACGTTGACTTTTGGAGCGGCGGGTCGGTGGACATGTCGGTTATGGGCGGCGGGCGCTGCGACATAAACATCATCAAGCCGTCTACGATGGTGGATTCCGCGGTGGTTCGCGGGGACGGCCACGGCCGCCCGGTGGACGTGCGCCTTTATTTTCAGGCGGCCGTGGTTGGGACGCCCGACTCGGTTTCGATAATGTGGCCGCAGGGCAACGGCGTGGTGTCGGTGGCTAAGGGCACGGCGCTTGCGGTGGACGCGGCCGATTCGAAGGTTTTGCGGGCGAGTTTCGCGCCCGGCGCGCTTGTCAAGGGTTACACGGGGCTGTCGAGCAGCACGTCGGACGGCAGGGGCGTTGTGCGCCTGCACGGCTATATGAATGTGCCGATGGACAGCAGCTTTATGTCGATAGACCGCATAGGCCCTATCGTGGCGCGGCAGATGGACGCTGCGGACAGGCGGAACCCGCGGGTGGTGGACAATGCGAGCCCGGGGACGGCGCCCGATGTGATACATATGCAGGTGTCGGAGCCGGTGTCGGCGGATTGGGCGACGGCGCTTGTGGGGCCGAGCGTGCTGTACTATATGAAAGCGGGCGATCCGGGTTTGGACACCAACGAGGCGACTGGCGGGACGGCCCTGACGGTCACGGCGGCGCGGACGTACACGGATTTTGGCGCCGGCATCAACAACGCGTATGAGCTGACGGTCGGGGCGATTGCGGGAGGGCTTGCGGAGGGCGACTGGATAAGGTTCAACGGCGCTACCGCCCTCGCCGACGCCCGAGGCAACGGGGTGCACCCCAACAACCGGTGGGTGAAGTTAGATTTGAAGTCGGTGGCGCCGGAGATTCTCGATACGGCGTGGTACACCAGCAACCCGTCCACGGGCTTCGTAAACTACGCCTATATCAAGTGGAACAAGCCGGTCAACGTGGCCTCGTGGTTCGCCGGCGGCTACTTAGTCTTCTCCGGCGTGCTCTCGTTCAAGGACTCGATTGCGCTCGGCGCCGACCCGTCGGAGTACATCTCTGTGGATCCCGGCGACCCCAACACGATAGTGATAGACTTGAGCAAGGCGTACCCCCATTCGAGCGGGACGGTAAAGACGTCGGGCGACCTTCAAGTGAGCATAGGGTTTAACCCGGCGGAATCCGAGTGGGAGCCCATCCGCAACCGGCGCGTTGTGGACATGGCCAAGCCTGTGATAGCGGACACGGTGTGGCTGAGGCTCGGAGCGCTTAAGGACGACGGCGTTGGGAGGCATCCCGACACCTTGGTGGTGATCTACAGCGAGCAGATTCCGAGGGACTTGTTAGACAAGCGGACGCCGGTGGTATTCTCGACGTCGAACGGGGCCGGCGGCGCGAGGGACGAGTGCAAGCCGGTGGATCTTCAGTACGTTAGGGGCAACTTGAATAGCCGGACGGGGTACTACGAGGTGTGGTACACAACCGACACGGTCGCCTGCGGCTACAATGCGACTACCGAGGTTCGCATAAACGACTTGGAGGGGATAGCCGACGAGAGGGGTTTCGTGCAGGACGTGGCGGACAACGCGCTGCGGCCGCTCAAGGTAAAGCGCAACATCAGGTGGACGCTGACCATAAAGAACAACCCGTTCAGGGGCGGCGCGGGCAGCGCGACGGCGGTGGTCAAGCCCGGGCTTAGCGGCACCGAGAAGGACGTCAAAATAGAGTCGCGCATCTTGGTCTTCGACAACATCGGCAGCTTGGCGGTAGACACCACGGTAGTTGTGGAGAATGCCAACGAGCTAACGTGGGAGTGGAGCGGCCACAACAAGAAAGGCCGCCTTGTAGGCACCGGCATCTACCTAATGCGCGTCAAGTCCGAGGTGACGATAGACGGCGTCACCTCCAAAAGCGACAGGGGCTACAGCAGCAACATGAAGAAGCAGATAGGCGTTGTGCGCGGAAAGAAGTAGCCTGAGGCCGTAGGCTTTGACGTTGACTTTGATGTTGACGTTGACTTTGACTTTGTGTGGCGGCTAAACAAAGTCAAAGTCTTTTTTAAATCTTTTTCAGACGAAGCCTACGGCTTCATAACGTGTGGCGGCTAAAGCCGCCACACAAAGTCAACGTCAAAGGCAGCGGGGTATCGGTGTTTTGACGTTGACTTTGACTTTGTGTGGCGGCTCTGCGCCACACGTTATGAAGCCGTAGGCTTCGTCTGAAAAAGATTTAAAGACTTTGACTTTAAGACTTTGACTTTTTAGGCTTCGTCTGAAAAAGATTTTAAAGAATTTGACTTTAAAGTCAACGTCAAAGCTTTCGACCTACGGTCTCAGGCTTCCCCACCTAAAAATTTCCTTGCCTTTTTACGCAAAACCCGTTATATTATATATACCGCCCCCTGCGCCCCCGCGCGCTCTTGGGCTGGCGCGTAAATTGCCGTAAATACCCGCAAACGGAGGTTACTTATGCCGTATAGAAAAACCGCACTCGCTTTCGCGGCCGCCGTCGCGCTCGCGCCGCTTATAGGGGCTGCCTCGGCGCAGACGCGGCCGGCGCACCTCACCGTCTCCCAGAACCGCGATCAGGACGCCGACGCGGGGATGTATACGACCGTCCAGGCGGCGGTCAACGCGGCGCAGCCGGGGCAGATAATCGAGATTATCGACCTCGAGACCTACAAGGAGCAGGTGACCATCGACAGCACTAAGCACGGGATCACCATACGCTCTAAGAACCCGACGGGCGTGGCGAAGCCTACCATACAGTGGCAGGACGTGACGAACCGGAGCCCCAGAAACTACGAGGAGTCTAAGAGGGAGGGGGTGGGCATAGGGCAGTCGGGCAACTTTTCGACCTGCGGGGCGCTCAGGGTCATTGCGGCGCAAGGGGTGATTATCGACGGCATCGCCGTTGACGGCGTCGAGGCTGCGCCGTTCGGCTGGACGGGCGTTTGGAACCAGAAGGATCCGCTTTTCCACGCCAACGCCGCCATCGCGCTGGCCAATGCCAGCGGCGCGGTAATACGGAACTGCGAGCTTAAAAACGCCTACTTCGGCGTGAGCGTAAAGGACAGGAATACGGGCGGCGTCTTCGGCAACCCGAACCCCGCCGACAACGACGTGACGGTGCCCCTCTCCGGCTTCGGCAAGGTCGGCAACCACCTCATGGAGCACAACAGGGTTCACAGCAACTCCTTGGCGTTTTACTTCGAGTCGGCGTGGGATCTCGGATCGACGGTTCGCTACAACCTTGTTTACGATAATTACCACACGGCAAAAACGAAAGCGGCCTACGCCGCGTTGCCGGATTCGGGAAATAGGGCGACCGGCGCGTTTCTCTTTAAGGATATGATACTCTCGCCCGTGGCTATTTACAACAACACGTTTTTTCGCAACTACGCGAACTTCTACGCGGATTGGAAGGTCGGCGCGCCGCACCTTATATTCAACAACATATACGGCCGCTCGATAGAGCCGGTGGGGACGCGGCTGCAATTCGTGGACGCTATGGGGATAGACAACAAGTTCCCCTATAGGATGAACAACTGCCTCTTTTCGGCGCTCGCGGATTTAAAAGCGGACAGCGTTTACATGGACGCCTGCAAAGTCGGGTATGACGGGCAAAAGGTTCCGGCCATTACCCAAGTCCGCATATCCAACTCTTTCCCCAATCCGCCCGCCGGGGACACAATCAATTGTTTGCCGCCTATCGAAAGCCAGAGGGCCTATTCTAATAGCGTTATAGCTCCGGGAGGGCTGCTTACGGACGCCGCGATTCCGGCGGGCGCCAACCTGCGCTGGCTCGAGACCTCCCGGTCGATAGTCGGCACGGACGATTTGTTTGTCTCCACGAACCCGGCGTCGCCGGACTTTTTGAGGCCGAAGTGGGATCACCCGTTAGTGATGCGGTTTATAAAGAACAAGGGGTGGGGGTCGGCGGGGGCGGCCGGGGCAGCGAACATCAGGAACTCCGACGGCAATACGGCCGACATCGGCGCCATTCCGTCGACCGGCCAAGCCCCGGCTGCCGTGGCCCGCGTCAAGCCGTCGAACGTTGTGCTCGTGAGCGGCAGGAACGCCACCGCAAACTTCTACATCACGCTTGAAAGCGGGGAGTTTAACAACCCTAAGATAAGCTTTTTGCGCTGGGTGGCCCCCTTGCCCTACGACTCGGCGAGCGTCAACGCATATTGGGGCGCCAGCGCCGTGATCCCCGTCCCGCAGCTTTCCATAAGCAACATAACGCCGCCCGCGAACGCCGGCCTGAAAGTCGGCAACAACACGGTTAGCTTCACAATCCCGAGGGCGCTCGGCGAAAACGACGAATACGGCTTTTTCGAGATAGTATTAGAGGGCACGGACGCAAGGGGCAACACCGTCACCTCCGACGTAGGCTTCCTGCCCTACCGCGAGCTTGACTATGTCTTAGACATTGCGGTATACAATCGGGGCACGACCGAGAAGGTAACCGACGTGACGGCGGGCCAGGTTTACACGCTTCATGTTACGCCTAAGCTGAAGAGCGGGGCGATCTTTACGTTAGGCGACCTTAAAGAGATAACCTACGACCTGCTCTCCGACGCGGCGGCGTTCATGTGGAATTCCGGCAGCCAAAACCACGGCCAGACGCCGGGCACGCCGTTAATCTACGACACCGGCGTTCCGGGGGCGACGGGCCAGAAATACGACGTTGTCTTCAGGCGCGCCGGCGAAGAGACGATCATGGGCGCGGGGCTTTACGACAAAAACGGCCAGCGCTTGGTATTCTTGGGCACCGCCGACATAACCGTCCTCGCCGGCCCCCCCGCCAAGGTAGCTTTCCTCTCCCCCGTCCCCGTTAGCCAGCTCGGCGCGGGCGTGGAGCCCCCCGTGATAAACCGCGGCGCTAACTACGAGGTGCGGGTGGAGGTTCAGGACGAGTTCGGCAACGCTGCGCTTTTGAGGCCGGGCCAGCAGCTAAACATAGTTTCGGAGTCGCCGGCTGTCGGTTACGTTGTTTCTAGCACGATGGTTGCCGACCCTAAGGAGCCCGGGGTGTACACGGCGGCGGCGCGCGTCGCCGACGGCGCGGAGAACCGCGCGGTCTTTGACCTCGTCGCGACGGTGCAGGGCGCCGCGATGTCCGACCGCGGCCGATTGCGGGTCGGGCGGTCGCTGGATCGTCTGGAGGTGTTCTATAGCGACACCGGCTCCGGCAAGCACTGGCAGGAGTATTACGACCCCTCCGTGGGTTTGAGCTTGACCGTCGGCGAGTGGCGCCTTGTGACGGTTAAGGCGGTCGGGCCGGACACGGTTCTAACCTCGCGGACGCAGCCGGTTGTGGTGGAGGCCAGCAATCCGAGCATAATCCTTGTGGCGGACACGTCGAACCCCGCGGGCGCTACGCAGTTTAGCATGGTAAACGGCGTGGCGGCCTTTTGGCTTGGCGCGAGGCCCGGCCTTGCGACGGATGTCATGGGCGCGTGCATCGACGTGCATGCCTTGAACGCGGCGTCGGGGTTGGCCGACGGGTCGATTAACGCGGGCGGGCGCTGCGACATAAACATCCTGAAGCCGTCGTCCGCGATTTTGCGGGCGGTGGTGTGGGGCGACGGCCACGGCCGGCCTGACGTTGTGCGGGTTTATTTTGACCCTGACGCGGGTTTCGGCGGTTTCGGCGCGGCGGGGGGCATTCCGCTGCCCGACACGGTCGCGGTGGATT
>JAIRUL010000011.1 GCA_031254445.1 Chitinispirillales bacterium | reverse complement strand
AAAATCGCGTCGAGGGTAATATCGTGTTGTAGTATACCGTCTTTGTATATATCTTCTTTTTGTCCATAAATGCGACATATTGTATATGTCCTATCATACCTATCCGTTATTTCTACGATTGTTTTTCCACCGCTTCTTAACACATGCTTAATAAGATCATTTTTGTACATCTGGTCTACGGCCTTGGTTCCTGACGGAATATCTAACGCATACCTCAAAATTTCAAGCACCGATGATTTCCCGCTTCCCCGTATCCCTATTATACTATTAAGTTCCGGTGAAAAAGATATTTTTTTACCTTTCAGTAGCCCACCCTCAAAAGTAATTGATTTAATATAAGAATTACAGATTTTAGGATACTCTTTAGAACTTATTCTATTAGACCCCATTAGTGCGTATTGAACAGCCTCAAAATTAAACTCTCCCAGCTTAATAAAGCAGCGCTCCCCCCTTCCTATCTCATCAATGGATTTCGGGTCGCTACCCTCAACACAACAAGGTATCTTATTTTCTAGCCACGTGTTTAGCTTGTTTTTTAAATCGTTGGTTAGTTGTACCTTTTGAAACCCAATAACACTGCTTCTAAACAACGGGTTTTTACCTAACTCTGCTATTCTACCACCATCAAATTCATATAGCAAACCACCTTTCTGTTCCACGTGAGCCATTATTATAAAATGGTTCTTGTTTAATGAGTCAAGCTGCTCTAATGTTTCTTTCAAGCTATTGTTGGATCGCCCGTTACTATTCTCAAAATTGTGCTTTCCCACAAAATTTGTAGTAATAAACTGGTTGATATAGTCGTTGCTACCATCTAACCAATCATGAGGGTCAAAAATAACTAACGCATGAACCCCGTTTGCCCCATCATTTACGGACAATTCCACTCCCGGTAGTACGTAGATTTGTTCCTTGTGCGCTCGTTTGGATATGGCTTTATACTCTCCAATGTCAAATTTATTATGATTCGTTATAACACCAACACGAATGTCCTGCTCTACAAGCTTGCGCACGTAAGCATTCACATAGTCGTTCTCTACACCAGAATAATTAAATTCTTTGTCGGCTTTCGTGTGTAAATGAAAATCCGCGCGCAGCCACATCGAACCGTTTTGAAATAAACTAGCCATATCGCTCCCCGCCATATCATACCGTCCTAAACTCCACGCCCGCATCCCTCATCTGCAAGGCAGTATTGGTTTTTAATTCATCGTTACCCGCAAAAAGCCGATCGAGGGCTATGACCTTTTGGGGGTGTATATTTATAATCTCTTCCGCAATCTCCGATGTCACTTTTGTCAACGCAATCACCAGCTCGTTGTTGATAATATAATAAATGCCGTATTTACGGAGAGTTCCGGCTGCGGCGTTAGCGTTGCCGCCGTGCGCTCCTGCAATAATCTTATACGCATCGGCTTTACCGACCCTGTTGAGCGTGTAGCGTTCAAAATAATGCACATTTTCTAATTTTTCAAAATGGTTATCTTGTGTATAGATTAAGGAAGAATCCACTATATTCATATTCGCTCTCCCTCATCCCGCTCTATTGTCGTATCCATCCCTTTCAAATCCCTAAAAATACCATGGGCTTCTTCTATGGATATTTTGCTTGACGGCTTAGATGCTTTTTTTCTTTCTTTCAAAAAAACAACAAAATCAAGAACTTCCGCAACCGATTCTTCCGGTAGAGATTCTATTTCTCGTATTAATGCTGTTGACGCTGCGGTCACTTTATTCATCTATTCCCCCATTAACCCGCCGAGCAGCGAGCTATTTGCCGGTTGCCGGCCTGCCGACGACGACAGCGGCCTCTCTCCGGTACCGTCTTTTATTATCCACTGGATCACCTCGTTGGGCGGGCTTGCGGGCGGGGCGGACTGGCCGAATAGGTATAGCTTTACGCTTGAAGCGCTTTGCGTTGACGACGGTGGGGCGGATAGGAGGATGTGGTATGTCCCCTTGTCTAACTTCGTGAAGATTTGGCTGCCTTTTGTGATGCTTTTCCCCTTTGCGTCAAGCAGCGTCGCCTCGGCTGACTGGCCTTGGGTGGACATACCTAGGCCGATGTTGCCTTTCTTTTTGATGTCGAACTTGATTAAGCGTTTTTGCGACGCCATTAGGTGCATCTCTATCGGTTTCTCCTCCGTCAATGTGCGTATCGGGTAGAATCCTACCGCGAGCGGGACGCCCGCGAGCGAACGCCCGGTTAGCGGTTTTATGCCTATTGTGAACTTGCCCTCGGGGAGGGGGAGGTTCCACGTCAAGTCTTCCCAAAACTCCTCGTAGTCGCGGATTTTCCCGCCGGAGACGGTTACGGCGGCGGCGGGCGCGGGGGCGTGGAGGCTTAGGTGGGCGGGTTCCGTTAATTCTACAGAATACCAATTGACGCCGTCGGCCATTGTCAGCTTTGACAGCTCTTTTATGACGGGGGCGTTATCTTTTTTGACCGGCTCGCCCCAGCGGCAATCGTTTAGCGCGGCTTGGTTGCCGTCGTCCTTGCACAGCTTTAGCTTCCCTATGCCGGCGGCATAGTTGACAAACAGCATTCCGCCTTCTTTCGTCAGCTTATGGCCGTTTTTAATGTTTGCGGTTATCTGGCCGGATTTGTTTATCCAATCCGCGCTCTCGGCCGCCCCGGAGAGAAACAAGCGCATTGACGATTGCGCGTCGTTTTTGATTCTTACCGCCTCCCTTGTGTCAATCAAGAATTGTTTGACCGTTTCCGCGCCCGCAGTCAGCTCGTCCGTTTGCCGCTTGCGCTTGTCGTTTGCCTGCGGGGAGAGCGCGTACATCTCAAGCTCTATGCCGCCGCCCTCCTCGTCGTCGCCCTCCGCGTCGCCAAAAAGGAAGAGTCTTCCTCCGTCGGGCTCGACTGTGTACTCCGCGCCGTCCTCTCCGCCGTAGTACATGCTGCGCTTGCCGGACGCCGACACATACGCTGCGCCTGTGCGCGGCGAGAGTTTTACGGTTACGGCGCGGTTGCTATTCGGCGCTATGCGGTACTCTTTGGCCATAGACGCTTTCGCGTTCCAAGCCACCCTGCCGATTTTTAGCGTGTCGGCTTTCTCTACCGTGTAATTCCTCATCATGAGCGCGCCGTTCATCTCCGACGCGCCGGACGTTTGCGCGTTCCAGCTTATTATCCTGCCGGTGTCGCCGGGGAGGACGGCGGCCTTGCAGACGTTTTTGTCTACGTACTGGCCGCCCGCGACGGGCATCCCGCTTCGCACAAAGTCAGCCGCCTGAGGCGGCGCTGAGAGCCCGGCCATCGGCTGGCCGCTAGGCGCAGTGAGCGTTACCACGCCGAATTTTTGCGCGGGCGCGTCTATGGCGAATATCTTCTCCTTATTCTGCTTTATCGTTATCGGCAGCTCTCCGCGCTCTGTGTACTTTATGTGATTCTTGGAGTTGCGGTGCTTATCGGCTGTTTCAGACTTCCCCTTGTTCTTCTCCAATATCTCGCTTACGTCCGTGATTAACACAGGGGAAAGCATGAAGCGGAATTTCTCCGGCGACCTAAACGCGGCTTCGATAAATAAGCTCTTCCCCGCGCTCGCGATTATCGAACTCTCTTCTTCCTCAAATGCCCTATTCACTGCGTTCACGCCGGACGCGCGGCTTATCTCGTTTTCGGTCGTTATCAACTCATAGTGCCCTGGGCCTGCGTCTACGCCGTTTATCCTATAGAAGACGGCGCTATTGCCCCCCTTCTCCGCGGTTCCGGTAACGCCGCTGCGCGCCTTGCTGTATGCGAGCGGAATCGCCGTTACGGTTTTCATCTCGATTGACGCTTCGTCGTTGATTCTGTCTTCGGGCCAAATTTTCAGGTTGTACCTCGCGCCCTTTTCTACCGGCGCGGAGAGGATGACCCGTTTTCCGCTGCGGCGGCCTATTGGAGATTTACTGTTGACAGCCGAGAGTTCGCAGACAACGTTTACGCTGCTCCTTGCGGTAAGCGTAAGCACGTCGCCGGATTGGATCTCTATCGGGATAACTACCTGCTTGCCCGACAGTTGCACCTTTCTCTTTTCGCCCTCCGCGCCGCTTAACTTTACGGTTTGAGCGAGCGTGTCTACCGCACGGCGCATGAAGATTTTTATCGGCAGCATCCACGGCCAAGACTGGCCCATTGCCGGCTGCAAATAGTACGTGCCGCTGTCTAGCTTTTCCGCTATTATAAAGTTCCAGTCGCGCTGATCGCTCCCGCTCCGCGCGATTTCCGTCTTCTTGTCCTTTGCGTAAAGCCGCGCCGACACCTCCGCCTTGCCTTGCGAGAAAATTTCATACGTCCCCGGCGCGCCGACCTGAACGCGCAGCATCTCCTTGCCGTTGGATGGATACCCTATCCCGTCGAACAAATCCGTCGCGGCGACGGACAATTCGTACGGCTGATGGTTTCGCGGGCTCTTGGGCGTAACCCGTATTTCGTATTTGCCTCTTCGCAAAACCCCGCTGTGCACGCCGTCGAACTTTATTAGCGCGGTGTCCTTGCCCGCCATTGAAACAAGCTCTCCGTTAAAATCCGGCGACAGCGATATCTTCATCTCCGCCGACGCTGTCGTCTCGAAGAGGAAACGCGCCGGCAATTGGGGCTTACCGCTCGCTTCTACCCAAACTGCGGTCACCGGCTCGTTGATGTTGATTTTGTGCGGCCCCGCGCCGCTTACTTTCGTCCGCCTCTCCGCGGCCTCCTCTATGCGCGTCACCCGATAATTCTCGTAGGCGGCGGGCAGGGAATAGAGCTTGTACGCCCCTTTCTCCAACTCAACCGTCATAGGCGATTTAAGCCCGTGCCTAAAAAGCGGCCAGCCGTTTGAATCTTCGAGCCGCTTGCCCATCCTACTATCGCCCCGCTCCTCGCTCGACGGCCCAAACGATTCGACTAAATAACGCCCTTTTTTATCCGCCGTGAAGTCGTAGGCGACCGCGCCGTTCTCCTTCACCGCCGCGCGGCTGTCAACGCCGCTTTGAAGCCTGCCGCCGTAAACCATCTCGCCCTTTGTCAACACAACGCCCATCCGCCCCGCAGATTTGCCCACCGTCTCCGCCACTACCATATAGCTGCCCGGCAAAAAGTACTCGGCTATCAGCGCGTTGCGCCCCACGCCGTTGCCCGACCGCGAATAGCTCAACCCGCCGAAGCGGTCGCGCGCGGTTAGCTTTGTGTGCATACGACCCAGCGTCTCTATCTTGTAAATTCCGGCTTCACCTATTGTAAAGCCGTAAGCCTTGATGCCCTTTACGCCGAGGCTAACATATTGCGGGGTACCGATTTTCAATTCCGCCGACTGCGACGTGCCCAACTCCGCTTTCTCGGCCGCTTCGCCCGTCAAATAGAGAGCTGCTGTGTTCTCGCTCGGCGGCGCTGGGTATCTCTCTACTACAATACTCGCATACTCCGCGCCTTGGTCGTTCAGGTAAAAACGGTACGCGCGCCCTTTTTCAAGGGTAAGCGGCTTGATGTCTATCGACGGGTTGGGCTCGAGCGGTTTAATTAGCGACTCCGAGCCGAGCCTTTTGCCGAACAGCGCAAACGACGCGGCGCCGATGTTCCCCTGCGTGTTGATCTCTATCACGTATAGGCCCTTGCTGAGGGAGACGTCCGACCTCCCCGCCATCCAGCTCGGCGCCTTGTAGTTGCGCGGCTCGGAGACATAAAAGCGCTTCACGCGCCAATGGAAGTTAGACGCCCCGCCCGACGGCGAAAATGTGTACGCCCCTGTTTCGTCAACCCACACATAAGAGGTCTGTTCCGCGCCGAACGCGTTGAATTTCCTGCGTACCGGACGGTCGGAGGAGACCGTGTCCACCCTAAGCGCCAAAATAGACGTGTCCTTTAGATCGACCAAGATGCCCGACGCGCCGATGTTGTCGCCGGCATAATTGGTGTGTACCGTAAACAACCGATGCTCTCCGCTCTCCTTCGGCGTATAGTCGAGCCGCAAAGAGCCGATCGGCGTGATTTTGAAACCCGCGCCCGGCGCGCCGCTCACCGATAGCACCTGCTGGCCCGACGACCTATCGCTAAACTCTATCGCGCCAATGGGATTCGTGCGGAATAGCGGATGGCTGCGCAGCGTGTCCCCATACGCCTGCCCCATACCCCCATCCTTGTTTATGATGTTGTAATCAACGCGCAACGTCTTTTTGTCCACGCTCTCTATAAGGTATTTCGTCTTGGGCGGCACCGCGTAACGGTTGACTCCGCCCGCGTTTACCTTTGCGCTAAGCTGCCGCGACGGGTCGAGCGGCTTCAGCATCCAAGAAACGTAAAGCGGTGATGCCGCGTCGCTTACGGTGTACTGATCCGCGCCGCCGCCGTAAGCCACAACCAGGTGCTTCCCCCGCTCAAGCCGCCTGATGATGCGCAGCCCGTTCAGCGCCTTTTCGGGGACGCTCCGGTTCACAAAGTCGGGCTCCGGCGGCTGCCCGGCCGCTTGCCCGGAGTGAATGCCCCTCTCCTCGTCGTCGCCGCCATACTCATCCCCATACCCCCCCCGGCGGCTGCGGCGGCTCCTATTGCCGTATTCGTCATCATAGACATCGTTGAGATGCTCCCTTCCCTCCTCGTCCCCGTCTCCGTCCGCCAGCTCTTGCGCTTTCGCGCCGGACTCCGCGGCGAGCCAGTCGCCGTTCCTGAAAACCGCGAGCGCGCCGAGGCGGCGGCCCATCGCCTCTATGTAAACGAGCGTGTCGCGCGGGACGAAAATCCACCAAGCCCGCGCCTCTAAGGCGCCAAGCTTCGACGACGCCTGCTCAAACGGGCGCAGATACCCGTAGCCGCCCTTGCTGCCGTCTTCGACCACCGAAAACCGCGAGACCGTCAAGCTCAGCGTCCCAACCGCGTCCGGCGGGCCCTCGGTGAAAACCTTGTAGTCCCCCGCCTCAAGGAATACCTCAAGCCGCCCATCTTTCTCGCCCGACAGCCCGCTCCTCGCGATTGCGCCCCGCAGCTTGTCCACCACCTCGACCGACACGCCCTCCGCGCTCTTAACCTCCACGGCGTACCGCCCCCACGCGCGAGCCGTTAAAGCGTACTCCCGCCGACCGCGGGCGGAAGCCTCGGAAGCGAACACCAGAACCGAGTGTTCGTAGTCGAGAGGCTCCTTGCGAACCGAGAGTTCGTAGGCGAGAGGCTCCTTGGTGGCGAACACCGGATCCTGCGCATAGAGCAAGAAATCCGCAGGCAGCGCTGCGAGCAATATAGCCGCCAGCGCCAAACAACGCGCTTTTAACGCGGAGAGGCTGTTGCTGTTTTTCATTTTGCTTTCTCTCTTTGTGGTGTAATTTCTATGTAATTTCCAAACATAAAAGCGAAATTCATTTAAATCTTTTGGGGACGGGGCTCTGCCCCGTAACGCCCCGATCCATTCGCCCCCCAGTCAATATCCCCCCACATAAAGATGCGGGGGGATACTTTTTAAAACCGGCACGTCAAAATCAAAACATTGTACCCCGACCCAAATTATATATTAATATATATTACGGCCTGTCGCCAAAAACGAAATCACCGAAAAAAAATATGACTACCTTCCGGCCCGCAGGCCCCGCCGATATCGACGATGTCTACGCAATAGAACAAGCGTGCAGCCTAAACCCGTGGACGCGCGACGGGCTAGCCGCCGAAACCGCAAACCCAAACGCGCTTTTTTTGCTCGCGCAAACGCCGGAAAATCAAATTGTTGGGTTCGCCTGCGCGGTTATAGTTTTGGACGAACTGCACATCCTCGAAACTGCCGTAAAACCCGGCTTTAGGGGCAATGGGGTCGGGACAAAGCTTATGCTCAGGCTCCTGTCCGACGCGGCGGGCAAAAACGCCGGCCGCGCGTACCTCGAAGTAAGGGGGTCAAACCGTTCCGCTATACGGGTTTACGAGAAGTGCGGGTTCGGGAGGGACGGGGTACGGAAAGGGTACTATCAGGACGGGGAAGACGCGGTTTTGATGGGGAGGGCGCTGCGCGCAGCGCCCCTATTCTAGCCTGCCGAAAGCATTAAAGTCAAAAGATTTAAGTCAAAGTCTTTAAAATCAAAATCTTTTGACTTTAAAGCCTTCGACCTGCGGTCTCAGGCTTTCGTCAACCGCTACCTCTTTTTCCCCAGTATCGACCCAAGTATCCCCCGCGCAATTTGATTTCCCGTGCTGCGCACGACGCTTTTTGCCGCCGCCGTCAAGACGCCGTCGCGGCGGCCGCTGCCCAATAGGACGTCGGAGATCGTGCCGCTGGATTTTTTCGCCGCAATTGTCGTCTTGCCGCTTGTTTTTGCGGCCGTAGCGGGTTTTGCTTTCGGCGCCGCCGATAGCTTTTCGTAGGCCGATTCGCGGTCGACCGCTTGGTCGTAGGCGCCGTTTAGCACCGAGGCGCTCCGCGCGGCGTCGCGCTCGGCGGCGCTGATTGGGCCGATGCGGCTGGCGGGGGGCATGATGTAGACGCGCTCGACCATATTCGGGCGCCCCTTTTCGTCAAGGAACGATACCAGCGCCTCGCCGACGCCGAGCTCTGTGATTGCCGTTTCGGTGTTTATCTCCGGGTTGGCGCGGAGCGTTTGCGCCGACGCTTTGACCGCTTTTTGGTCGCGCGGCGTAAACGCCCGCAGCGCGTGGTTGACGCGGTTGCCAAGCTGGCCGAGGACGTTGTCGGGGACGTCGGTGGGGTTCTGGGTAACGAAATAGACGCCGACGCCTTTCGAGCGTATCAGCCGCACGATCAGCTCGATTTTGTCAATCAGCGCCCGCGAGCTATCTTTAAATAGCAAGTGCGCCTCGTCGAAGAAAAATACCAGTTTGGGTTTTTCGGGGTCGCCGACTTCGGGCAGGCGCTCAAATAGTTCGGAGAGCAGCCAAAGCAGCATTGTAGAATATAGCAGCGGCGAATTGAGCAGCTGATCCGCCGCGAGGATATGGACGATGCCCCGGCCCTGTTCGGTCTGCAAGAGGTCGTCGACATTGAGCATCGGTTCGCCGAGGAAGAGCCCCCCGCCCTGTTCTTCAAGCGACAGCAGCCCGCGCTGTATCGCGCCGACGCTTGCCGCCGACACGCTGCCGTAGCTGGTCGTGAACGCGCTCGCGTTCTCCCCGACGAATTGCAGCATGGCGCGCAAATCTTTGAGGTCTAAGAGCAAAAGGCCCTTGTCGTCGGCAATCTTGAACACCATCGTCAGCACGCCCGCCTGCGTTTCGTTCAGCATGAGGACGCGCGACAGCAGCAACGGCCCAAGGTTCGAGACCGTCGCCCGCAGCGGGTGCCCCTGCTTGCCGAACGCGTCCCAAAATATTGCCGGAAACGCGCTGCGCTCCGGCTCCGGCAACCCCAATTCCTGCAACCGCGCCTTGAACTTCTCAGACGCGCCGCCAGCCTGCGACAACCCTGCCAAATCCCCCTTGACA
The DNA here is from genome assembly GCA_031254445.1 of Chitinispirillales bacterium. Taxonomy (GTDB): domain Bacteria; phylum Fibrobacterota; class Chitinivibrionia; order Chitinivibrionales; family Chitinispirillaceae; genus GUT77. The sequence continues at coordinate 459 of JAIRUL010000011.1, read as the reverse complement.
TCCGCCATAAATACCGGAACGCCGATGCTGCTGAAGCGCTCCGCCATAACCTGAAGCGTCACCGTCTTACCGGTGCCCGTCGCGCCGGTAATCAAGCCGTGGCGGTTGGCCAGCCCCGGCAGCAGAAAGGTTTCCTTGTCGCCGCGCTTACCGATGAGCATTGGGTCGATGGGCATAATCATAATATTGTGTTCTCCCTTGTTGAAATGATGCTTGCGGTGTTTGGATAATACCGTATGGCATATATATAATTTATGGGATGCGGCGGATGCAATAAAGTCAAAGTCTTTTTAAAATCTTTTTCAGACGAAGCCTATAAAAGTCAAATTCTTTTAAATCTTTAAATTTTTTAAATCTTTTTCAGACGAAGCCTACGGCTTCATAACGTGTGGCGCAGAGCCGCCACACAAAGTCAAAGTCAACATCAACATCAAAACCATCCACACCGCCGCCTTTGAC
>JAIRUL010000297.1 GCA_031254445.1 Chitinispirillales bacterium | reverse complement strand
GACTTTTATAGGCTTCGTCTGAAAAAGATTTAAAAGATTTTTTGTTGACGTTAAAAGATAAAAATCTTTAAAATCAAAGTCTGTTATATCTTCCCAAGCGCCCCCGTATTGACCCACCCGCTTGCCCCGTTCGACAGGTTGACCAAGCTCCATTCGCCCACAGTCTTCCTAATCTGCAGCTTTGTCCCCTCGTGCGCGGTAAACAGCGTTTGCGTTCCCGAAGGCTGGTTTTTTGCGTCGATTGACTCGGCGAGGATTATCGCGTACTGTTTGCTCTCTATGGCGTAGATTTTGTAGCCGGCGGATATGCCTATTACGGAGGCTATTATGGCGCACAGCACGGCTCCGTAGGCGAGCCATAGGCGCGTTAGGCCGCGCTTTAGCAGCATGGCCGAGCAGATTATGGATAGCGCGAAGAGCAGGGCGCATACTGCCATTAGCTGGACGTTTAGCGGCAGCAGGGTGTGGATGCCGTATAGTATGGAGGCTAAAAAGTCCGATTCGGCGTCGTTGTCCGCCGAGCGGTCTACTATTATCGATGTGATGAAATTGATGTTGGCTTTGATGTCTGCGTCGTTTGGTTCGAGAACCGCCGCCTTTTCGTAGTAGAGCCGCGCTAATCCTGGCATTGCCAATCGATAGTAGCAATTTCCCATATTGTAATACAGCGCGCTGTTTTTTACCCCGGCGTCAAGTATCTTTGAGTAGTAGGCAAGCGCGCTGTCGTAGGAATTTTCCGCGTAGAAGCCGTTTGCCGTTTGGAACCACGCGTTAGCGCTATGCGCGCTTGGCGCGGCGGACGCGGCGAGCGGCGATATCAATACCGTCATACCCGCAAACAACATTGCTAGCGCCAAAGCGGTTGACGTTGTTGACGGCTGCGCGGCTTTCCCTTTCTGCGCGCTCTTCTCCATCGTGCTCAAAAACTTTACGGTGTCGTTTATAATCACGCTCCTGCTTTGGGTGTCAAACGCCTTGCCTCCGAACCTGTATTCATTTATGCTCTCTATAAGCACGGTAAGCCCGGTAACGGCCTGCTCGTCGATCTTGCGCTTAAGCAGCTCGTCTTTCAGCTCTTCAAGCGTCCGGCCGGTCGCGGCGAAGGCGAACTTATGGGAGATGTACTTTTCTATGACGGTCGAGGCCCTGCCCAAGAATTCGTTGTCCGATCCGCCCTTGCCCGCCTTATTTAGCTCCCTCACGGCGTTGCCGAGCGCTTTCTGGCGTATGCTTTTATGCTGGTTCTCGCCGCTGCGCTTCGAATGCAGTTTGTAGAGCAGCGCTATGAGGAAGAGCAAAAACGGCGTTGGGAAGAGCAGGTACCAGTAGGGCGCGCGGTATGGGCGCTCCGCCTGGCGGGCGATTTTTTGCGGAGTCTTGATGTAACGGATATCGCTCCCTACCTGCAATATTTCCTCCTGCGTCAAGTAGCGCGTCTGCTCCTTTGGCCCGCCCGTGCCCTTGGTCACGGCGATCCTGATAGTGTCCGAGCGCGCGGTCTTGTACGTTCCGCTCTCGGGGTCTAGGTACGGGTAGGTGATTGGGCCGAGCGTCAGCGTCCCCTCTTGTTTTGGGACAATTAGGTAGCGGTAGGTCTTTTTTGTCGCAAAACCGCTCGCGCCGGTGTCAACCGCCGTTTGGCGTTCCGGCGTGAAGACGTCGCAATCTTTGAGCGTGGGCAATACGGGGTCGCCGACGTTTGCCGCGCGCGTGTTTCCGCGCAGCGTTATCCGCAGGGTAACCGCCTCGCCCGCCGCGACCGATTGCGGCGAGGCTTCGGCGGAGAGCGTGACCTTGCCGGCGGAACCGCTAAAGTCAGCCGGGGCGTTGGGGGGCAGCTTTAAGACTTTCACCGTAAACGGCGCGGTGCGCACCGTCTTCTGCACGGCCTGCCGCTGCCCGCCGAAGAAGTCCATGTCAAAAAAGTCTTGGAAGAACGGGTTGACCTGCCGCCGCTGCGTTTGCCGAATCTCGTCGTAATCGAAAGAGATAGCGGGGATGGCGTACTCCCCTGAGGTCAACCCAAACACGGAGAACTTGAGCGTAAACGTATTGTGTAGCTCCCCGCCGATGTTCTCCTGCCCCTGCGTGACCTGATTTGTGAAGAGGCGGTTCAGCGAGAAGCCCGGAGCGAACGCTTTCTCAATCTGCTCTAGCGCGCTCATGTAGCCGCGTTGGGTTTGGATAGGGGCGTTGGCCCGCTGCGCGATCTTCAGCGTGAGCGTGGCCTGCTCGCCCGGGTAGATAGCCTTTTTCGAGATGCTCAAAAACGCCCTGATGTCGGGCGGCTGAACCGGTTCGCCGCCTGCGCCGCCTGAGTTTGCCGCCGCGCCGCCGCCCCCGCTTCCGTCCGCTCCCGCGTCGCCCGCTCCCGCGCCGTTGAAGCCTATCGGCCTCGTGCGGTAGGTTGCGCCGTCGATGTTGACGGTAAGCGCCGGGAACGTAAACGCTCCGTCTGTCCGCGGGGATATGGTGTATATGTATTTGTATATAATCTCGCGTTTTTGCTCTATTTTGCCGTTCACTATGTTTACGCTGTGCGACTGCGACTGGCCGGTGTTGACGCCGAGCACGTCGAACGCGTCGCTCTGGGCGGAGGGGGCGCCGGAGACGGGCTTGGGGGAGACCAAGGTGGCGACGACGGTTGCGCGGTCGCCGCGGGAGGCGGTTGTGCGGTCGGCGGAGGCGGTGAAAGAGACCTGGGCCGCGGCCGGGGCTATCGCGGCGGACGCTATTAATATCAGCGTTAGCGATGATATGCTGGCGATAATTCGGTTCACAAAATAGGCTCCTTATCTTTTAATCTTTTAATCTTTTAATCTTTTAAAATCTTTTTCAGACGAAGCCTAATAAAAGTCAATTTCTTTTTAAAATCTTTTTCAGACGAAGCCTACGGCTTCATAACGTGTGGCGCAGAGCCGCCACACAAAGTCAA
>JAIRUL010000292.1 GCA_031254445.1 Chitinispirillales bacterium | reverse complement strand
TCGGCCAGCTTCATCAAATCAAGGTCGTAACCCGACAGCGTCCCGTCGTTATCGATGCTGTTCAAACAAATCTCCCCCGCCCCGAGCCCCTGCCCGCGCTTTATCCACTCAAGAGCGTCCATGCCCGTGGCCACCTTCGCCCCGTCTATGAAGACCTCGTCCCCGCTCGGCGCGCCCGCCGACCGCTTGACCTGCGTTGAGAGCACCACGCACTGCGAGCCGAACGCCTTAGCGCCCTCGGAGATGATCTGCGGATTCCTCACCGCCATGGAGTCGATGCTTATCTTCTCCGCGCCCGCCTTCAGCACCTCGTACATGTCGCCCAAATCCTTGATGCCCCCGCCCACCGTAAACGGGATGAAGACGCGCTTCGCAACCCTCTTCACGGTCTCTATGTCGAACCTGCGCTTCTCCGCGCTCGCCGTGATGTCGTAAAAAATCAACTCGTCTATCTGCGCGTCGTACAGGGCGCCAGCCAACTCCTCCGCCGGAGCCACGTCTATGTTGTCCTGAAACTTCACAGCCTTTGTAACCCTGCCGCTTATGATGTCGAAACAGGCAATCAAGCGCTTTGTAAGCATAGATTAAGCCCCCCGCCCCAAAGTTAAAAATCTGTTCAGCAGAGCGAGCCCCGCCTCCCCGCTCTTCTCGACATGAAACTGGGTGCCGTAGATATTGCCCCGGTTAACCGCCGCCGTAAACTCGCCTTCGTAATCCGCCACGCCCCATAGGTCAGCCCCGTCCGCTGGCTTTGCGTGGTAGGAATTGACAAAGTAGAAAAATCCACCTTTATCGCCGCACGGCGTATCCTTAACAAACCGCACCTCGTTCCACCCCATCTGCGGAACCCGCACTTTCGACGCGTCAAACTTCACCACGCGCCCCTTAAGCCACCCTAGGCAACCCGTATCCTCCTCCTCGCTGTGCTCAAAGAGGATTTGCAACCCGACGCAAACGCCCAGAAACAAAACCTTTTCCCGCAGCACCGCCTCTTCTAACGGATGCATCAACCCCATCTCGCGCAAGGAATCCATAGTAGCCTTAGCGCTCCCCACCCCGGGGAGGATAATGTGCGTCGCCCCCTCCAAATCCCCCGCGCCGCGGGCAAACTCAGGCTCATGCCCAAGCCGCGCGGCGGCGTGCAGCACGCTCGGGGCATTGCCGGCCTTGTAGTCAATAATCTTTATCATCCGCCCATATCCTTTCAAATCACCGCCAAAGAAATTTCTAATCCGGCGCGCAGCCAACCCAAACAATAAGATAACTATAAAAGATAATTAACCGCGAGGCGGTATGCCAAATTTTTGGGGAAAAAGCCAAAACTGCCCTATTCGGGACATGCCGACAGAAAACATTTGAAACTAAAACCTCAAATTTTTTGCTTCTTGCCCAATCATTTGGCGGCAATGCGGCGGCGCGGAAAACCCATCGCACCGATTTGGCGTAATCTGAGAACCTACAAGCTTTTGGGGACAATTACAGACACTCGGCAACACGCTTAACCCGATTGGGGCAGGGCGCCGGTTATTCGAAGAGCGTTTTGATTTTCGACCAGTTGGTCTTTTTGGTCGTCTTTTGGACGGAGGCCTGCTTGCTCTGCGACTGCTTTGTTGCGGGGGCGGATGCCTCCGCCGCCGCGCTGTCGCCAGACTTTGCGCCCGACCCTTCTTGGCCGGCGAAAGCGCCGGTTGAGAGAGCCGCTATGCACAACGCCGCCGCAAGGCACTTGCTTAGTTTCATAGCCGCCTACGTTTGTTATGGTTTGACGGTTGCGCCCTATAACGGGCAAATCCGCCGGCATTGACTGTTTTATAGCTGACAAACCACGTCTTCTTATCAATATACTATAAAACTTTGTTAAAAGCAAGTTTTTTTTTATTTTTTTTTGAAGCGGGGCTATTCCTCCCCCTCCTCCTGCGACCCCAGCCCGTACTCGTTTAGCTTGTTTCTGAGCGTCCTTACGGATATGTCGAGCACCCCCGCGGCTTTGGTGCGGTTTCCGCGGCAGTGTTCCAGGGTCTTTATTATCAGCTCTTTCTCCGCCTCGGCAATCGTCATCCCCGCTTCGAACCCTCCGGCGCCTTGCTGTTTGCCGCGCCGGCCGTCGCCGGCTGCGAGGTTGAACGCCTCCGGCTTTATTAGCCCCGACCGCGTGAGCACCACAGCGCGCTCCACCTTGTTTTCTAGCTCCCTGATGTTGCCCGGCCAGCCGTAGGCGCGCAGGGCCTTGTCGCAACCCTCGCCTAAGCCCGTTACGCTGAAGCCGTTTTCGTCGTTGAACTTCCCTATGAAGTGGTGGGCGAGGGCCACGATGTCTTCCGGCCTCTCGCGCAGCGACGGAAGCTCTACGTGGAAGACGTTTAGGCGATAGTAGAGGTCTCCGCGGAAAGCCCCTTTGTCTATCTCGGCTAGGAGGTCGCGGTTGGAGGTCGCGAGAATCCTGACATCTATCTTCACGGGGTCGTCGCCGCCCACTTTCTGCACCTCTTTTTCCTGTATGGCCCTGAGCAGTTTCGCCTGCGCGCTCATAGGCATTTCGCTTATCTCGTCTAAGAGCAGCGTGCCGCCGCTTGCGGCCTCGAATTTCCCGACCTTGTCCTTTAGGGCGCCGGTGAACGCGCCTTTTTCATGGCCGAAGAGCTCAGACTCTATTAGGCCTTCGGGGAGGGCGGCGCAGTTTATCTTTACGAACGGCCCGGGCTGCCTCGGGCTATGGTAGTGTATCCACCGGGCGATAAGCTCCTTGCCGGTTCCCGACTCTCCGGTGATGAGCACCGTAGAGCGGCTCCCCGCCACGCTCTCCGTGAACTTGCGTATCTCCATGAGCTTCGGCGCGTTGCCCACGTAATCCCACCTATCGCGCAATTCGCTCTTCAGCGCCTTGTTTTCCGTAATGAGCGAGCGGTGCTGCAGCGCCCTGTCCACCATGACCTCGATTTTTTGCAAGAGCGAGTCGTCCTTCTCAAGAAACGAAAACGCCCCTTTCTCCATAGCCTCGACCGCCGTCTTTATGTCGCCGAACCCGGTGAAGATGAGGAACGGCACGTCGGGGTTTATCTCCTTTATCTTCTCTAGGAGCTGTACGCCGGTCATCTGCGGCATTTTGAAGTCCGATATGACGAGGTCGAAAAGCTCGCCCACGAATATCTCCAAAGCCTCCGCGCCGCTTGCCGCGGCCTTTACGGCGTAGCCCTTGCGGGTAAGCACCTCGGATATGGACTCCCTCATAAAGTCCTTGTCGTCAACAACCAAGATGTTTCTCTTTTCCATTTATCATCCCCGAAGAATTTTATTGCGCGGCGATAGGCAAATAGCAGTTGACCTGCGTCCCGACGCCTTGCTCGCTCGTTATCTCTATTGCTCCCATGTGCGACTCGATAATCTTCTTGACAATGGCGAGGCCGAGCCCAGTCCCGTCCTCCTTCGTCGTAAAGAACGGGTCGAAAATTTTAGCGATGTGTTCGCCGCCAATGCCGGAGCCGGTATCCGCGATAGAAAACACGGCGTATTCGCCGTTGTCAATCAATTCTTTGTGGTGGACATCAACGCCTACGGCGTTGGTTTTGCCGGAATTGGCATTGATGCCGATACCCATATTATTTGCGCTAATACCGCCGTCGCCGCCAACCCCGCCTTTGCCGGCCCGCGAAAGCCCAACGCAAAGCCTCCCTCCGTCCTCCATCGCCTGCACCGCGTTTAGGCACAGGTTTATCACCGCCTGATTGAGCTTCTCGGGGTCGGCCTTAACAAACAGCGCATCCGTGCAGTCGAACCCTTCCTCCACCGAGACTTTTCTTCCCAACCTGTCAATCTGTATTTCGGTAAAATCGACGATCTCCTCAAGGAGCGCGTCTAACCGCACTTTCCTGAACTCCGTGGCGATGGGGCGCGTGTATACGAGCAGGTTCGTGACAATTTTATTGAGCTTTGCAAGCCCGTCCGTTATCTTTCCGAGCGTCTTGCGCTTCGGATCCTGCGGATCCATATCCCTCTCTAACAGCCCCGCCCACATGCCCATGGCTCCGAGCGGGTTTCTTATCTCGTGGGCGACCGTCGCCGACATCTCGCCGAGCGCCGCCATAGTCCGCGCCTGCAGCACCTCGCGCTCCAAGGCCTCGCGCTGGGCGAGGCTGTTTTGAAGCTCTACGTTTTTGCGCTCGAGCTCTAAGTTTACCTTTTTGACCTCTTCCTCAAG
>JAIRUL010000195.1 GCA_031254445.1 Chitinispirillales bacterium | reverse complement strand
TCGTTTATGAAGCGCGGGATGAAAATCCACACATCCTCAAAGGTATCCTCCTACAGCGCGATTGACAACTCCATAAACGCGGTTATAGAAGAAACAACCGGCGGCGGGCGCGCCACGGTGTCCGTCGATAAGATTTTTGTGATGATAGGGCGCGCGCCGAACACCGAGGGCGTCGGGCTTGAGGAGTTAGGCGTAAAAACCGCAGGCGGCTTTGTGGAAACGGGCGATTATTACCGCACCAATATAGAATCAATCTACGCGATAGGCGACATAGCGGCCAACTCCCCCATGCTCGCGCACGTAGCCTCAAAACAGGGCGAAATAGCCGCCGAACACATCGCCGGGCATACGCCTAGGCGCCCGCGCATTGACGAAACGGAAATACCCGCCGTGGTCTTCTGCGACCCGGAGGCCGCGTCGTTTGGGCTGACCGAAGGACAAGCTGCCGCGCGCAATATCCCATTCGCCAAGGCGTCGTTCCCGTTCCGCGCTTGCGGCAAGGCGGTTGCGGTAGACGACTGCGAGGGTTTCGTCAAAGTGCTGTCCGACCCGTCAACAAAAAAAATACTCGGCGCGCACATTGCAGGCTCCGGAGCGTCGGAGCTGATTCACGAGCTTTTGCTGGCTAAATGCGCCGGGCTTGGCGTAGAAGACATAGCGGAAATGATCCACGCGCACCCTACCCTGTCGGAGGCGGTGATGGAGTCGGCGCGCGCGGCCTTGGGGCGGGCGGTGCACATTTGATTGGACAATGCGCAATATTGACACCGTTGCGTGGAAATATTATATTAGGCTTGGAACTATATTTACGCAAAGACCTACTTTGGAGGCGGGCGGATGTCTACGGAGTGTAAAATCTGCGGTTTCGCGCGCATCGGCAGCGGGCGCGCGCACAGGGAAGCGTCAGGGGCAGAATGCCGAGACTGTTAGACCTGCTGCCGGAGGATAATACGAAGAAAGGGCTCATAGCCGAGGCCAAAAAGGGCGCGGCGCGCTTCGGCAGCAGCCGGCCCGATAAAAAAAATCCGCCGCGCGGGGATAATCATCAGCACGGCAAAAAGAGCGCGCCGCATGACGATAGCGGCCAAAACCGCCCGCGCGAGCACCGCCAGCCCGACCGCGACCGGCACGGAAAGCCAGCGCAGCCCGTCGCTGCCATAGTCCCCGACTTCGTAGCGCTCGACGTCGAAACGACGGGCTTAGATTTCAAACACGACCGCGTCATAGAGGTCGGCGCCGTCCGGTTCGTGAACGGCAAGCCGGAGGCGGAGTTTTCCACCTTTGTCAACGCCGGCGTTCCCATCCCCGACCACATCTCGCGCCTCACGCACATAACGGACGACGACATTCGTCCCGCGCCGAGTTTTGGCGACGTGGCCATGCGGCTCTTGGAGTTTATCGGGTCGCTGCCTATCTGCGGGCACCAGACGGAGTTTGACCTTACGTTTGTAAACGCGGAGCTGAAGCGCGCGCTGCTCCCCGATATTTCGCCGCAGATTATCGACACCGCGCTCATGTCGCGGATACTGCTTCAGCGCGTGGGGCGGTATTCGCTCAAGCACGCTTGCTCCGCGCTAAACGTCACGCTCAACAACGCGCACCGCGCTTTGCACGACGCGAAAGCATCCGGCGAGCTTGCCGTGCGGCTTATCCCGGAGCTTAACGATCTGCCGCTTGAAGTGCGCCAGGCTCTTGCCGCTTTCGCGCCAGGCTCTATGTTCAAGACGCTCGCGATAAAGAGCCTCGGCGGGGCGCGCTACGGCGTAAACCTGAAAAGCGGAGAACCGCTTGAAGACAAGCAGCTAAAGATTGACACGCCGGAACAGTATCTGAAGGTAGACGCAGAGCAAATTGAAAGGGTGTTTTCCGACAATGTAAAGGCGTCGGGCGTCATAAATGGCTTCTGCGCCCGCCCCGCGCAGAAGGAGATGGCGCTTCGCGTAACGCGCGCGCTGAACGATGGCAGGATTCTCGCCGCCGAGGCGGGGACAGGCACCGGAAAGTCGCTCGCGTACCTTGTGCCGGCGGCCGCCCACGCGCTCAAAAATAACTGCCGCGTGATAGTGTCTACGCACACGCGCAACCTGCAAGACCAGCTGATCACAAAAGACCTTCCAGCCGCCGCCGCGCTTTGCGGGGGTGAATTGCGCTACACAAAGCTCAAGGGGCGGAACAACTACCTGTGCCGCGCCCGCTTCTACAAGCTGTTGAGGGGCGAGATAGGCAGCCTCTCGCCGCGCGAGCGCAACGCAGTTTTGCCGCTCATCGTTTGGTCGCAGGCCACCGAGAGCGGGGATATCGAGGAGCAGACATTCTTCAACCCCAAGTGGTTTTTCAAGGCGTGGAACCTGATATCCGCCGAGAGCCTTGAGTGCGCCGGGCGCAAGTGCGCGTACCACACGACCTGCTTTCTGCAGAAGGCGCGCCAGCTCGCGCAAACGTCGCACATCGTGGTGATAAACCACGCGCTCTTCTACTCCGACGTCTGCTCCGAGACCTCGTTTCTTGGGGCGATAGGCTCCATTGTTTTCGACGAGGCCCACCACCTAGAATCGAGCGGCCACCAGCACCTGCGCACAGAGTTCGACACGAACCGCGCGACGGCGTTTATAGACAGGCTCCAAAACCTGCTCCACGCCGCCTCCGCGCACAAGGGGCTAGTAAACACCGCCGAGTTTGAGAAAGATCTCAAGAACCACCTAAAACACATAAGAAAGCGCTCAAACGATTTACTAAGCGAGCTTGACAAATGGGCATTGTCTGCGGAACCTAAGTCCGAGGCGGAGTACCAGATAGCGGTAAACGAGGGATCGCTGCGCGGCCTCTTAGAGCCCGCCGTCTTCGACATAACGCTCGGCGAGCTGCAAGACGCGTTCCACGAGTTTAGGCAGGCGATCTCCGCCGCCCGCGACAAAGAGAGCGTAGACGGCCTGCGCGACGAGGTTACGGCCTGCGCCGAGCAGGCGTCGCAGCTGCGCGCCGACCTGCAGTACCTAACCGCCGCTAGGACCGACGAGCACGTTTTTTGGATAGAGGGCAACCACGAAAAGAAGTGGGTAAAGCTATGCGGCGTCCCGCTTGACATAAGCGAGCTGCTGTCGCAAATCTGGAGCCGCAGTAGCGGCGGCATCGTCTTTACCTCCGCGACATTGGCGACGCAGGGCTCGACCGGCTATTTCAATCGCGCTGTGGGCTTAGAGCGCTTCGCCGACCGCACGGAGTCCGTCATCCTGCCTAGCCCCTACGGCGCCGGCCAAACGCTCTTCTGCGCTTTCAGGCACTGCCCCGAGCCCGACCACCCGAATTTCGCGCGCTTCGCCGCCGACGCCATAGCCGCCGTACACTCGAACTTCGGCAAGAATATCTTAGTCCTCTTCACGTCAAACGCGATGCTGTCCAACGTCTACGGCCACCTAAAGTCCCGCCCCGACGTAGACCGCAACAATCTTCTGGCGCAGGGCTACGCCGGCAACAGAAACTCCATGCTGGAGGAGTTCAAAACGCAGAGCGCCATGATACTGCTCGGCACCGACTCGTTCTGGGAAGGCGTCGACGCGCCCGGGGCGGCGTGCGAGGCGGTGGTCATACCGCGCCTGCCTTTCCCCGTGCCCTCGCACCCGCTCACCCAAGCGATGGGCAAGCGGATGGAGAAGATTCACGGCAACTCATTTTTCTCGTATTCTGTGCCGGAGGCCGTCATAAAGTTCCGCCAAGGGATAGGGAGGCTAATCCGCTCCGCAGAAGACCGCGGCGCGCTCGTTGTGCTTGACAACAGGATAATCACCAAAGGCTACGGCAAACAGTTCTCCGCAGCGGTAGGCAGCGCGGTAAACGAGTTCAGCGGAGCAAGCGCGGATGATTGGAGCTTCGGGATCGACGGGATGGTTGGTAAGATGCGGGAATTTTTTACGCCGATAGAGGCGGAGGGCGCGCAGGCGTCAGGCGTTGGCGATTCGCGGGAGGGAGCGGGCGATGCTGGCGATGTGGATAATGTTGACGATGTTGACGTCAATGACGGCGGTATCAACGACGCGGGCGACGATGCCCCCGAGTCAACCATTACCTACGTGCCGTTTGAGGATCTGTGATGGGAAAAAACGCTGATTCGCGCGCGCGCCCTCCGCTATCCCGCAGACGCAACGCCGTCCTAACTGCGCTCTTGTGCGCCGCCCCTATAATAACAGCCTCGTGCTCGGTCTACTCGTTCAGCGGCTCCACCCTGCCGAGCCACATCAAGACGGTGCGCATACCCGTTTTCGCCAACGCCACGCTGGAACCCGGCGTAGACGACGATGTTACCACCGAGCTCTCAAAAGAGGTGCTAAAGAGCCAGCTGCGCCCCGCCAACGACGATGCCGACGCGACCATCAGCGGCACCGTGACAAGGTACGTAAACCGCCCCCACACTTTCGGCGCGGGCGGCTCGGAGGTAAACGTCGAACAATACATCGTCCAGATATCGGCGCAAGTAGAGTTCTACGACAACAGAAAAAACGAACCCATCTACAAAGGCACGGTATCGGGAGAGGGAATCTACCTCTTCGACAGCGAAGACGAGCAGATAGGCCGCGACAAGGCGGTCAAGAACCTCGTGGAGAAGATTATACAGAATTCGGTGCAGATTTGGTAGAAATCAAGGCAACGTTTTCGTAGGGGTTGTCTCCCACATGTTGATGTCTACATAAGCATAGACGATTTAAACCCTAACTTTTCCTAGTTTTACGTAATAGATATGATTTTGGCCTTTTGCAAAAGGTCCTCAATTTTTTTTGTTATTTCGGCATCGTACCATTTGATCGTTGATTTTGACATTTTTGATTTCTGCTAAAAACTGCAAAAAATCCATCGGCGAGCATTTTTGTTGAATTCCTGATTCTTGATCAGATTTCAAGCTGCTACCTACGTGAGCGGTGCTGAAAAGTTCGACTTTTTTCGAAAAGAGGTTGGCAACTCCACGCTAAATATATTATATTAATATGGCATCGGTTGAGTATTCATGCACGGAAGGATGAACGGTGGTAGGCTATGGGCAATATCAAATCGTTAAACGGTCGGTATACGGGGAGGCCATCGACTCCCATCCATGGCATGATAGACGCTAGCGCTTACATAAGCAGTCTCGCGACATGGCCGGTGCCGCTGGCATACGTGCTAATTGAAAACACTAAGCGCGAAGCGGCGTCCGTCCAATATATCGACATAGAAACGGCAACGGAGCAGTTATCGTTTATTGACGGCGTAAAATGCCGACATTTTATGACGGTTGGCATGGGCAATGTTTTCGTTAAATTGAACTCGCGGATGTACAATACGGAGAAAACACATGACCCTGAAGATATTGAGAAGCTGCTCCAAATAATGGAAGACATAAGCGAGCTATTAAACGGTAGGGCACGGAAGGATATAAAAAACAAAAAAGAGCTTAGCAGATTGGATGAGCTGGAAAAAGAAGAAAAACGTCTCAGGAAGGCGATGACTGACGTTGACCGCAAAGACATTCCCAGCCTAATAATAGTCCACACGATGGACATGGAGTTCGCGCACTTCGGCGGATACGATGGGGAGCTTATATATCAAGAGGATAAGGAGACCGGTCAGGTATTCTATAAGGAGCACGGGCAAGGACTAGTATGTTTGGACGAAGATGACGCGCTAATGTTCCAGAACTGGGAGTGGCAGATTTCGGACGTGGAGGCGGTTGTAGCCAAGAACCAGTCTCGGATCCTGCCGATGTTTTCTTACGATCCGCGCCGCTATGGGCTTTCTAACAGAGAAGCGCTAGGGAATAAATGCTGTGAAGCATGGAATAAACCGTTCGCGCGTATCGTTGGGCACAAAGATTCTGATGCCAATGTAAAAAAGATTTGGCTTGGGTTCTGCATGAACCCGGCTCTTGGGTTCCGACCGTTTGATGAGTTCTGCGAGCATTTGCCTAGGTTTTACAGAGAGTGCGAAAAGGAAGGCATCCCAATACTCGCCCACTGCGCGCCGGAAGGGCTTACTACGCACGATGCGGAATATTATCCGGGTAACCTCGATGAGCGCATAGCCAAGAGTAAAGAACGCCATGAGACGATTCTGAAAGAGAAGCTGTCGTCCTATCAGGGCGATGCGCTCTGCGCTAGTATGTATTATGGTAGAGAACAAGTTATTGATGGTAAATACGACGGCTTAGGCAGTTTTTATATGCACTACGGACATCCGAGGAATTGGATCCCGGTGTTAGAGCATTGTCCCGATCTTTGTTTGTGCCTTACCGGTTTCGGTGGAAATCGAGAATGGCAGCGTGCCAATTGGCCTAATAACGGTGCCACATTGCCTACAAGTCACTGGCTCCGGTGTATTATCAAGCTTACAGCGATATATAAGAATGTTTATGCAGATCTTTCCGGTCTTAATATATACGACAAAAAAATCAGGAACGGGCTTTTGAGAATGCTGGAGTTGGCCCAAGATGAAGAAAGCGACGAGTTTAAACACTTGAAGCACAAATTGATATTCAGCAGCGGCGGATATTTAACGTACCTTACGGAAGCGTCGAGGGGTGGCAAGGGTATTGACGGCGGGGATGCCGTGCGGCATAGCTACAGCAATTATTGCAATGAATTTAAGAAGCTTTTTTATGTGGCAGACAAAGAGGGGATGGGAAAGCTTTGGGAGTATGTATCTGCCATCAACCCTTGGAAATTTTATGCGCTGTCTGAGGAGAAGTTTAATAAAATGCACGAAGAGTTGTCAAAAAGCGCCGAAGGGCAGAATAGCGGTACATACGAACTAAGCCAAGAGCTTCGCGATTATTGTGCCTATATGTCCGGCGGTAACAATGATGGTACTAGTTGGGAGCCGTGGGAACCAATATGTGACGACCCTGATTTGGGCCCGTACGAACCCAAAGAAAAGCTATTCCATATTGATGATAGTCCATTCGATGAGTTAAGGTCAATGATAGAGGCATTTGCTAATAGCCACAAGGGTATCGTTGACGTTAAACCACAATCGGTTCTTGTTAGTGATACGTTGCGAGATTCATTAATCCAAAATCTGATAGATATGATAGAGGGAACCATTTCAAAAACGGATAAAAAGGTAAAAGAAAAAGAACAGAATGAATCACTATCGGCAAGATCGAAGCAAGGCGACCTCCGTACTGAAGAAGAAAAGGTGTTAAATGCTGATTGGCTAAAAGAAGTTCAAGAAATCCTTAAAAATGGAACGATGGACCTTGTAATTGGGTTGGGGTATGATCGGACGAAGGGACTCACTGAGCACGTCGAACAAGAAAATAATGGAGTACACGCTATTTGTTTTAATACGTACGCAGTGAATAAGTGGATGAAATTTCTTTCAGGATGCGTTACAAAGAATGATATGTTGCGCTCGTACTGTATTCATGAGTTTTGGTACTTTTGGCAAATCGCAATAAGTGGTATGGATTTGGATCAGTATGTGGACTCTAATCCGCTAATGTATAATGAGCCGAGTGGTGATGGTCATGAGCAAGAGGAGAATGTCATAATGCTGGCGATGAACACTGGCGAAGAGGACGGTACAATGCCAGATGTGCAGATTGACGGTGCGCCACAGCAAGGCAGCGTGTTACAGCAAAAGGTAGTAAGTGATGTGCCCAAGAATTTTGGAAAACCATATGAGAACAAGAAAGAGGAATATGTGTACTTGTGGGTCATGAGGACGTTATTGCCAATTGCTATTCAGTATAAATTTCGTTCCCGTGAAGTAACGAGCCTCTGGAAAAAGTATTTGAATGGTGGCAACGCAGCATTAACAGATTTATCAAATAGTAACGTGATTGTCGATGCGTTTAAAAACGATAATGTAACCATAAAAGCAATGGGGCGGATATATGAAGAAACACAAAAATATTTTGAAAAGTACCCGGGTCGTTTTCCAAAACATGGAGAGCCAAACGAATTTAAACTAGCAAACATAATAAACTATCTTTTAACAAATTTTGCAACGTTTGGTCACAAAGACCGCCTAAACTTTAATGTTATAAATACGATACCTGGAAATATTGCAGGCGACTTCGGGCCACCTGGTGACCAAAGCGATCCTAAGCACTGGTACGGTTATACGCCGTCAAAATATGATGATACAAGACGCGTCGATGGTTACGTTACTGCGCATAAATATAAAATTAAAGGAGTAACAAGGACGGTGTATCGTTTTTACGTGGATTTTAAGGTTATTGATACGATTGATTTTGTACCAGGTGGCGCAGGTGATGAAAAAGAGCACAAGATAACTGGTCCATTGTCAAGGTTAGAGGCCGCAAATTTAATTGGTGATGTGCCGTTCGTTGTTAATTATCGCGTTAAAGCGAGAGGGATCGTTGGTGAGGGATTGCAAATAACAGAATAGTAAGGATGGTTGCCGGATGAGTGAAAATATTGTTAAGCGAATAGCACATTTTATCACGCAAAGTAACGTGCCAATTCAACAGGTAGCATATATCTTTCTATTTTGGTCGATGTTGGCAGTTGTCATCGTTTTTGACAGCGTTGTGCTATTAATGTCTATACTAGCGTTAGAAACCGAATATGTGTCTTTCGTTGTCTTCGTTAATCTAACGCTAATCTTCTTAGGTGTGTTAGTGCTATTACGCATCAGTCGGCTAGCTGGTTATATGAAGCTATACCGCCGTTTTAAAACGGCAAAGCCTTTTGTTGTACTACCCATATTCCTATCGTTACTATGTCATGCCGTGGTTGTAGTAACAGATCATGAATGGCACATTGGTGAAAAGACGGGTACAAATATTAGCGACAGCTTGCTTTTAGTTAATATTACCAAGAGAATGGGCTATTCAAGGCAGCTTCCAATAGAGCGTATTGCAGAATTTTCTCAAATAAACGGTGATGTTCGGTTAACGGAGTTGCGTTTTAGCGAGCGTGATTTAGGCTCATACGAGGAGCATCGCCATATCTATTGGTTTCATAAAACATCAATTCTTGAAGATATATCCCAATTTAGCGAATTAAGAGAATTACACATAACTGGTTATTCGCTTATGTACTCACCGTATTCACTAGGGAGAATCCCGAGAGAATTTTGCCAATTAAACAAGCTTAGAAAAGTGTGGATAATCACTGCCAATATCGGTAAAATACCGCATGAGGTTGAGAGGCTTAGTGGCGGTGATGTATATATTGCAGGTGCTGGTGACAATTTCTGGGCACCGTTTGGGGATTGGCTGGTACTAATTGCGTCACGAAAGCAAGATTGAAGAGCCAAACCTTATTCACGCATGCGCAAAATATGCGCCCAAGAAAGGATACCCCAAAAATGTTAGAAGACACCGCTATGGAAGATGAAGTAACCTATTGCGTACTTGTAAAAAAAGGCCGCAAGCACTTCGCCCCCCAACTAGTTTCGGCTGGCACAACAACCGCAACATGGATATTCCCTGTTCGGAGATATTTAATAGCAATTCCAAATAAGCATAGACGATTTAAAAACGGATTCATAACATCATACGCCATAATATATATTAATGCCATAGTATAAAACCACGCGAACTCAATTCAAGGCGCCCTTTCAATGGCTCAACCCGACCCAGGCCTCGGCCCCAAGCCCATATCCCCCAACCCCAAAAAGGCCATCGCCTCGAACATAGTCATCCTCGGCCTCGTCAGCTTCTTCACCGACATCGGCACGCAGATGATCTACCCCATCCTCCCGCTCTACCTGACCGCCGTCCTCGGGGCGAGCCCGGCGGTGATAGGCGTCATCGAAGGCGTCGCCGAGAGCCTCGCCAGCGTTCTGCGCCTCTTTTCCGGCATCGTCGCCGACAAATACAACAACAAGAAGCAGCTCGCGTTCATCGGATATTTCGGGTCGTTCGTCAGCAAGATACTCATCATATTCTCTACCACTTGGGGCGGCGTGCTTTTAGCCCGCGTGACCGACCGCTTCGGCAAGGGGCTGCGCACCGCGCCGCGCGACGCGCTGATTGCGGAGTCCACGCAGAAGAGCGGGCTCGGCAAATCGTTTGGGTTGCACAAGGCGCTTGACATGATGGGGACGGCGGCGGGCATCCTGCTCGCCTACTTCCTTTTGGCCGCACCGGAGGGCGGCTATCGCAATATATTTATATGCTCGATGATCCCCGCGCTCATCGGGCCGCTCGTTGTCTTGCTTGTCAAGGATAGTAAAAAGCCTATCGCTAAAAAGCTCAACTTCGGGTGGAAGGCGTTCGACGGGCGGCTTAAGCTATTTCTACTGATAACATTCGTTTTCACGCTCGGCAACTCGTCGAACGCGTTTTTGCTGCTCCGCGCCTACAGCGCAGGGTTCTCGGCGCGGGAGACGGTCTTGCTCTACTTCGTCTATAGCCTTGTCGCCGCGCTGCTCTCGTACCACGTGGGCAAGTGGTCGGATAGGGCGGGGCGCAGGTACACGCTGCCTATAGGGTACATCCTCTATGGGTTGGTTTACTTAGGGATTGGGCTTCTTAGTTCTAGGCCCGCGTTCTATGGGCTCTTCGTCGTTTACGGCTTTTATGTCGCGATTGCCACCGGCGGCGAGAGGGCGCTTCTCGCCGAGATCGCGCCTGAGCGCCTGAAGGCTAGCGCCTTCGGGCTCCACTCGGCGATTGTTGGGATCGGACTGCTGCCGGCGTCTGTTATTGCAGGTTTTTTTTGGGACTGCTGGGGAGAGGCCGCGCCATTTATCTTCGGCGGGGCCTTGGGGCTCTTAGCGGGAATTTCAGTTTTCCTATTGCTAGGTTTGAAGAACGCGCCGGCATCAGCCAAATCCTAAATTCTTATCCTTTCTATGCTACGCACCGCGCCAAACAAACGGCGCGCTTAATAAA
The DNA here is from genome assembly GCA_031254445.1 of Chitinispirillales bacterium. Classification (GTDB taxonomy): domain Bacteria; phylum Fibrobacterota; class Chitinivibrionia; order Chitinivibrionales; family Chitinispirillaceae; genus GUT77. The sequence continues at coordinate 3,308 of JAIRUL010000195.1, read as the reverse complement.
CCGTTTCAACGCGCCGCCCCGCAGGGGCCTGACGCTTTCTACTACCGTGTGGTGGCAGTGCCGCGCCAGCGTCTCCGGTATGCAAAAGGCGGAAGCCGCGCCGGCGTTTGTGATTACGACCGTGTCGCTGTCGCTTGCCGCCATGTTAGTTTTCGCCTTCATGCCGGCACCTTCCAAGTGATAAGCCGCGTCGAGTTGTCGGAGGTGTTGAACCAAAACGACAGCTGGCCGCCGTAGGTGGTGAAGCACTCCGAGAGGCTCCCCTTGCACCCGCAGGGGTAGATATCCTTGTACCGCTTGCGGGCCTGCTTGATCATGCTCCTTTTAAGCTGCTCCATAAGACCCCTCCTCTTTTGGTTGCGGGCCGTTCGCTTACGAGAAGATTAAAAAGCAACCGGCGTGCCAAAGCGGGAGTTATAGCGTTTTTGTGGTTATTTGGCGGATTTTTGGCGAAAATAGTGGGGATTGGCGGGCGGACGGCGGGGGCGGCGGCAGGAATTTTTGGCCGGCAGTGGGAAATGTTTACCGGCTTTTTCCGGCGCGGCATAGGGTGAAAAACATTTATTGCGCCGCAAAGCGCCTCGCCCTCACCCCTCCGCCGCCTTCTTGCGCAGCTCATAAAGCAGATTGAGGGCGTCCATCGGCGTGAGCGAATTTATGTCTATCGTTCTTATCCGCGCGATTATCGATAGCGCGTGTTCGTCTATGGCGTTTAGCTGGACGCCGTCTTGCGGCTGCGGCGAATCGATTGTGCCGTCTTTTTTCATCGCGAGGGCGGGCTTGTGGTCGGGGGTGAGCTCCATATTTTCTAGGTTGCTCAGTATTTCGCGCGCGCGCACTATTACGCTTGCCGGCACGCCGGCTAGGCGGGCTACCTGTATGCCGTAGGAGTGGTCGCAGGAGCCGGCGTCTATCTTGCGCAAAAAGATTATTTTGTCGTTCCACTCCTTGACTTTTACGTGCAAATTTTTAATGCGCTGGTAGATGAGCGGCATCTCGGTCAGCTCGTGGTAGTGCGTGGCGAAGAGCGTGCGAGCGGCGCGCTCCGCGGTTTCGTGTAGGTACTCGGCGACCGACCACGCAATAGAGATTCCGTCGAACGTAGACGTCCCGCGGCCTACTTCGTCAAGCAAGACCAGCGACCTGCCCGTCGCGTTGTTTAGGATGTTCGCGACCTCTATCATCTCGACTAGAAACGTGCTCTGCCCGCGCGCTAGCCTATCGGACGCGCCTACCCTCGTAAAGAATTTATCGACGATGCCGATCTGCGCAACGGCGGCGGGGACGAACGAGCCCATTTGCGCCATTATGGCGATGAGCGCGGTCTGGCGCAGGTATGTTGATTTCCCCGCCATGTTCGGGCCGGTTATGAGCGCGATTTGTGAGTCGCCGGACAAGAGTTCCGTATCGTTCGGCACAAACTGCTCGCCCGCGCAGAGTTTCTCTACTACGGGGTGGCGTCCGTCCTTTATGATAATGTCTGCGCTCTCGTCTAGCATCGGGCGGCAGTAGGAATTCTCCGCCGCTATGCGGGAGAGCGAGACGAATATGTCGAGCGCCGCTATGGCTAAAGCCGCCCTTTGTATCCGCTCGCAGTGCGTTGATATTTCTTTGCGCAGCGCGACAAAGATCTCGTACTCTAGGGCGCAGAGTTTTTCCTCCGCGCCAAGCACCTTGTCCTCCATCTCTTTAAGCTCCGGCGTGATGTAGCGCTCGCCGCTCGAAAGCGTTTGCTTGCGGATGTAGTTTGCCGGAACGGCGGATTGGGATTTTGCGCTCGTGATTTCTATGTAATAGCCGAAGACCCTATTGTACCCGACCTTGAGCGACGATATCCCCGTGCGCTTACGCTCCTGCTCTTGCAGCTTCGCGATCCACTGCTTGCCGTTGACGGAGGCGTCGCGTATTTCGTCTAAATTTGCGTTTACGCCGGCGCGGATTATGTTGCCGTCCTTGACGGAGAGGGGCGGGTCGTCGACGAGGGTTGAGGCGATGCTATTTGACAGGCCCTCGAACCCGGACAAGTCGGAACAGACATTGCGGATAAGCGGTATATCGCACGCGCCGATCACCTTTTGTAAATTCGGGAACGTTTCAAACGACCTCTTGAGCGCATTGACATCGCGGGCGTTGGCGCGTTCAAATGCCACGCGCGAAACGAGCCTCTCGAGGTCGGCGACCGACCGCAAGAATAGCTCCGTTTCCCCCCTTGCATATGTGTCGTTCCGAAACCACTCTACGCAATCGAGCCTCTCGTTTATGGCGGAAACGGATACGAGCGGGTGCGCGAGCCAGCGCCGCAGCATCCTCGCCCCGAGCGCGGTGCTTGTGCAGTCGAGCACGCTTATAAGCGCCCCCTCGGTGTCGTCGGACTGCATCGGCTTGAGCAGCTCTAAGTTTCTGATTGTGGAGGGGTCGAGTTCCGCGAACTGCTTGGCCGCGCGCGGGGCGATCGCCGTGATGTGGCGGAGGTCGTTCTTCTTCTGCTCCTTTAGGTAGCGTATGAGCGCGCCAGCGGCGCATATCCCGTCGCTTAACCCTTCGAGGCCAAGGCCCTGAACGGACGCGACGCCGAAGTGGCTGGTTATCGCCTCGGTCGCCGTCTCTAAATCGAACTTCCAGCCGTCGTACTTTGATATGTAAATTTGGCGGTAATTTGACCGCGTGAACGGATGCAGCTTCTCCGCCTGCTCCGCGGCTACAAGGATTTCGCCCGGGTCGACGCGGACAAGCTCGTGCTCGACGGCGGAGGGATCCATCTCTTCCACCTGAAAGAAGCCGGTCGACAAGTCGCAAACGGCAAGGCCGCATTCGTTTGGCTTTGGCGAGTAGCGTACCGCCGCGATAAAGTTGTTGGCGCGCTCTTCGATGAAGCTCTCGTCCGTGGCGGTTCCGGCGGTGATCACCTCTACGACGTCGCGCTTGACAATGCCCTTGGCGAGCTTTGGGTCTTCTGTCTGCTCGCATATCGCAATTTTGTAGCCCGCGCGGACCAGTTTGTTGGCGTAGCGGTCGAGTGCGTGGTGCGGGAAACCGGCGAGGGGGGTGTTTTCGCCGCCGCCTTGGTAGCGCGATGTTAGTGTTATGCCTAAGACCTTGTTGGCGACCTTTGCGTCTTCGTTGAACATTTCGTAGAAGTCGCCCATTCTGTACAACAATACAGTGTCGGGGTTGCGGGATTTTATATCGTTGTACTGGCGCATTAGGGGGGACGAGGCTGCGGCGGGGCCGCTGCCGCCTGGCTTTTTTTTGTGGTGCGATTTGGGGGGGCTGGGGGGGGCGGGGACGGGGACGGGGACGTGGTTAGC
>JAIRUL010000147.1 GCA_031254445.1 Chitinispirillales bacterium | reverse complement strand
TGGCCACGTTTGCCAGTTTGTCAAGGCGTTTTTCGATGCGCGCCGAGACGCCAGCGCCCACGAAGACCGCGGCGGCGGCAATTGCTATCACAATCGCTATCATAATGGCGACCATGCGGTTCATCCGCGCGTCTATGCCGGCGGTGTCGTAGCCGCAGAGGAGCATGCCGACGATGTTCTTTTCGGCGTCGCGGATGGGGGAGTAGCAGGTGAACATCTTCTTGCCGGCGACCGTGGTCTTGCCCACGTAGTCTTTTCCGCCCAAGACCTGCCTAGCGATATTCTCGGCGGCTTTTGTGCCGACGTTGCGCTCGCCCGTTTCGTCTAAGAGCGTGGTCGACACGCGCTCGTCGCCGAGGAAGACGGTGACCTCGGTGTGGCACATCTTCTTTATGTTGTCGACGAAGTCGTTGCGGTCGAACCGAAAGCCGGAGCTTACCGCGCCGATGAGCTTCTCGCCGCTGAAAATAGGCGCGCCGCTACGCACCGACAGCCTGACGGCGGAGCCTGGCTCGACGGTGGTGTACCGGTTGCCGGCGAGCGCGGACGCGAGGTTGGCCTGCTTGGCTAGGTTGTCGCCGAAGTTTGCCGGCTCGTGCGTGCGCACTACCACGTTTCCGTCTTTATCGACGATGGTCATAAAGTCTACGCCGGCGTTGCGCGCGATGTGCGACGCGGTGGTAATGAGGTTGGCGCGGTTGCCTTTTGAAAGGAACGCCTCCATAGCCTCCACGACGTCGCCGTTTTCGGCGGCGGAGGCCGAGGCGTGCGAGGCGCTGAGCGCCTGCTGCTCCATAAAGACGGCCGCGACCTCGTTCGCGCTCTGCGCGGAATTGCGCCCCGAGTCTTCGGCGAACGAGTGCAGGTTAAAAATGCCGATAAGCCCTATCGAGAGCGCGCAGGCGATGGCCACGCAGACGATAGGAACTAGTACTTGCAGGCGAATGCTCACAATCTCTCCCTTTTTGACGTAAAACCCCGCAAAACCCGCAGTTTCCGCGTTGTGCGCGAGGCAGGGGCGTACCGCTCCCCACTCTAATTATAGCATTGCGCGTTGATTTATGTCTATAATTAATGGCAAAAATAGTGTGAATTGGATATACTGTAGGAACGGTGGGGTATTGGTGGCAGGCCGTACCGGGCTTTTAATCGATAAATAATACCGATACGAATGCGTAATTAATTTTTAGTATTCTTTAGCGATTATAGAGATGGCGGGGGGAGCCGGGGACCAATAAAAACATCGCCGTCCATGTGTATCATATGTTCGGGCATGTCGGCGATCCAGACATCTGTTTCCCAAGCCAAGGATTCCGAAAAGGATTTGAATGTTTTGAAGTTTAAAAATGCGGTCACATAAATTTTACCGGCAACAACTTTTGTGGTCATAGCTTCAATTTCTATAATGCGTTTTGCATCTATTGGGCCGACGCTTGTGACAGCTTCAACAAAGTAAATCCAATTTTTATCCGCACGGTAAAGGACAACATCCGGCATTTTGTCGTGGAGGGTAATTGTAAAGCCAAGTTGCTGCAACGTTTTTACATCCTTGTATAGATCTTTTTTGGCTGTATCCCCAACATAAAGGCATTTGGAATAAGGGGCAAAGCGTGGAGCGAACTCTTCCAAAATCATTTTTTGTAATATATTATGCTTTCCGGCAAAGAATGATATTTCGTGTCCATTAATCTGTATCGGCACCTTTGTCATCGTCTTCTTTGATGCGTACATATCTATAAGAGAAAGATGGTTTTCAAAAAATGCCTTAATTTGTGCCGCCCATTCTTGGCTTTCGAATCTTTTTAGCGTTTCTAAAAATTCGTTTGTTAATCGATAGCGGTAGTTTGGTGAGTTTGTTGCTTTACCGTTATCCTCAATCATTGCCGCATTGCGAAAGTGATGGATGGCTTGTTTACGGAATGTTTCTCTGCTATTTTCCGCGTAGCGTACCGCATAAGCCGTATCTATGAATTGTATTATGTCGTGGATCCGTAACCAACTATTTTTAGCAGATGCCCATTTAGAACGCTTAGTGATCGAACTCATTGCTAGTAGGGTGTAGCAACAAATATCGCTTTGCTGCGCCGCAGGCATGTTAAGCGAAGATAAAATCTTCCGTGCGTCATTCATTTTAGGCATATATAACTCCATCCAAAATCTTGTCGCAATGCTCTGTTGAATAATCCCCTGACTTCATCAGTTTTCGCCCCAAACGTTCTAGGCAGTTACGCGTTGGCATCGGGATAGTATTTATCTCTGTTGAGTTGACCTGAGTGGAACCGTTCAATATACGGTAATACATATCATAAAGAGTTGAGTTGAGAACGATATAAAGACCGCAAACAAGTTCTTCACTCATCACCGAGTTATCTATCGTGTCAATGAAGTTAATTTTATTTTGTGTACTGATATTTTTGTATTCAGGATAATAATTAGCTAGATATACAGCACATTGCAAACGCCGTTGCTCTTCCTTTGCCGTAATGCGTTTTACGAAAAGGTAATTACGGTTAAGCTGGAGCATACTAGGCAATTCATCGGACAAGTACTCATTCTCTTTACCTATAGGAAAAACTACGCGTCCGTTCTTGATATGCTGTGAGTAAAACAGTGGCACAGTATGATCGCCATAGTTATTGCGCAACAACTCTTTATTTCGAAAATCCACAGTTAACCCTGTTTTCATCTTCAGGCCAATTTGAGGCATGGGGCACTCAAAAGCGTTAACCAGTCGTAGAGCATTCGCTTCTTCCTGTGACGTAACCAAGTAGACAAAACGCTCTTTACCGGAAACAACCATACTATAGGGTACGGACAGTGCTGTTGTATTGTCAAAATTTTTGGCGTCTACAGACGAAGTGATCCGTACCTTTGGAGGAGATTTGTATGTTTTTCGCAGCTTCATGATCATTGTTTCTTGCAGTACATCTTCTTTGTCAAAGACCTTTTTGCGACTTGCGAAAAGGTGTATGTCCGTTAATTTTCCATGGTGCAAAAGATAATTCCGAAAACGAGAAAAATACGCACCTGAAGTCCATGATCTCGGAATAATGTACACCATTTCGCCACCGTCGTTTAAATTAAACAGGCTCATGGCGGCAAATAGAGAATACATATTTGGAGCGCCATGGCAAACCATTGGCATGGATACCGCTTCCGGCGCATTTTTCGGAAGTTTGAAATACGGTGGGTTACCGATAACCATGTCATATGTTTGCTGTGTGGCGGAAGCTGTTGATATCCTAAAAATATCATCGGATTGAGACAATAAATAATTGTCTTTTATTATCGTTGCCTTTATATTTAATTTCGACGAATACTTCATGAATTCGATGTTTGCTTCAAGCAAAGGTATGATGTCGCGGTTTGTTTCGTAACAAGTGAGTTCGATTTTTTTTATTACGGTAGAGCAATGCGTTTCGATTGCTTCAATTACCGCAGCCGAAAGAATACCTGATCCTGCGCCTGGGTCAAGTATTTTAACGACATTTTTATAAGGAAACTCAAATAACCCTGCCATAAAACGCGCCGTTAATTTGGACGTAAAAAATTGACCAAATGTTTTTCGTACTTCTTTCGGTCTGGATGTGATAAATTTTTCAGTTTGCTCAACTATATAATCTAACATACACAATTCCTTTCAAAACTTAATAACACCATAACGCAATGTACCGATATATTGCGAGCGTTATTAATATATGACATTATAAATTAGTGCATTGTTGTGCGCTGATGTACCAAAATACCATCCAAAATGCGCAAAATATCAAAATATTAATATAATTAATGGGTTATAACATAGTAAGTCTTAATTATTTTTGTATTTGCTAAGCTTGACTTAGATTCCCCATAATATATTATATCTGAGCTTGGCAAAAAATCACGCTTAGTTTTTCTACTCGATCTTAGAAAATACAAAAAAGGGCGGATACTCAGATCCGCCCCTACAATAAACTACAATCTAACGCCGCGCGGCTTACATCTTCATCTCCGCCATGTGCTTCAGCGCATTGAGCTTCGCCGTCACGTCTTTTTGCGCCGTGTCAACCAGCTGTTTTGACGTTTCGGGGTTGCTGCGCTGCAGGATCTTGTACCGGTTCTCTTGGTAGACGTAGTCCGATAGAGAGATGGTCGGATCCTTGCTGTCGATTTGCAGCGGGTTCTTGCCCTCGAGCGCCAGAGCGGGGTTGTAGCGGTAGAGCGGCCAGTGGCCGGACTCCACGGCGTTCTTCTGCTCGCCGTAGCCGTTGACCATGTTTATGCCGTGGGCAATGCAGTGCGAGTAGGCGAGGATTATCGCGGGGCCGTCGTAGGCTTCGGCCTCGGCGAACGCCTTGATCACCTGCTGCTGGTTCGCGCCCATCGCGACGCGCGCGGTGTAGATGTAGCCGTAGCTCATCGCGATCATCGCCAAGTCCTTCTTCTTGACGGGCTTGCCGCCGGCGGCGAACTTCGCAACCGCGCCCATCGGCGTGGACTTGGAGGCCTGGCCGCCGGTGTTGGAGTAGACCTCGGTGTCGAGCACCAGAAGCTTGACGTTCTTGCCCGCCGCGAGGACGTGGTCGAGGCCGCCGTAGCCGATGTCGTAGGCCCAGCCGTCGCCGCCTATCGCCCACACCGACTTCTTTACTAGGTAGTCAAGCACGCTGTTAAGCTCCTTGCAGGCCTCGCCCGTGCACTTAGCGAGGATCGCCTTCGCCTTAGCGACGCGCCCGCGCTGGGCCTCCACAAGCTCGGTGGTGGACTGGTCGGCCTTCAGCATTTCGCCTAGGATAGCCTTCAGCTCAGGCGAGCTGTCGCCGTCTATAGACTTTTGGCAGAGCTCCCTCGCGTACTCGGCGAACTTGTCTACCGAGAGGCGCATCCCGTAGGCGAGCTCGGCGTTGTCCTCGAAGAGCGAGTTGTTCCACGTGGGGCCGCGGCCGTCGTCGCGCTTCGTGTAGGGCGTGGTCGGCAGGTTGCCGCCGTAGATGGACGAGCAGCCCGTCGCGTTCGCGACGTAGAGCCTGTCGCCGACAAGCTGCGTGAGCAGCTTGATGTACGCCGTCTCGCCGCAGCCGAGGCACGCGCCGCTGAACTCGAAGAGCGGGCGGACGAACTGGCTGCCCTTGACGGTCGCGACATCGTACTTCGCGGGGTCGGTGTCGGGGATGCCGAGGAAGAAGTCCCAGTTGGCCGCTTCTGCGGCGCGGAGCGGGCTCTGCGCCTCCATCTTGAGCGCGCCCTTCTCCTTCGCCGGGCAGTTTTGCACGCAGAGCGCGCAGCCCGTGCAGTCTTCTGGGGCCACCTGCAGCGTGTACTTCAGCCCCGCAAGCTCCTTGCCCTTGGCCTCGGCGGACTTGAACGTTGCCGGCGCGCCGCTCAGGCGGGAGGCGTCGTAGGCCTTAGGCCTTATGCTGCCGTGCGGGCAGATGAGCGAGCAGCGCGCGCACTGGATGCACTCTTTCTCGCCCCAAACGGGGATGTGCACCGCGATGTTGCGCTTCTCGAACTTGGTCGTGCCGGTGGGCCACACGCCGTCGACGGGCATGTCGGAGACGGGGATCGCCTCGCCCTCCTGCTTGATGATCTTCGCCGTGACCTTCTTCACGAAGTCCGGCGCGTCGTCGGAGACCGCCTTGCGCTCCGCGATGGGGTTCGTGGGGGCGCCGGGGTAGCTCACCTCGTGGACGCCGGCGAACGCCCTGTCTATGCAGTTGATGTTCTTGGCGACGACCTCCTCGCCCTTCCTGCCGAATGTCTTCTTGATCGCGCTCTTGATGTGGTCAATAGCGACCTCGGAGGGGATGACGTTGGCGATCTTGAAGAACGCCGTCTGCATGATAGTGTTGATAAGGTTGCCTAAGCCCACCTCTTCGGCGATCTTGAGCGCGTCGATGATGTAGAACTTGAGTTTCTTATCCACAATCTGCTTTTGCACGCGCCCGGGCAGCTTGCCCCAAACTGCGTCCTTGTCGTACTCCGACGTGAGCAGGAAGACGCCGCCGTCTTCGAGGTTGTGCAGCATGTCGTACTTCTCCACGAAGGTGAAGTTGTGGCAAGCGAGGAAGTTCGCTTGCGTGATGAGGTACGGGCTGCGGATGGGCTTCATCCCGAAGCGCAAGTGGGAGACCGTGATGGTGCCCGCCTTCTTCGAGTCGTAGACGAAGTACCCCTGCGTATTGTTCTCCGTCGTGTCGGCGATGATCTTCATGCTGTTCTTGTTGGCGCTGACCGTGCCGTCGGAGCCAAGCCCGTAGAAGAGCGCGCGGTGGACGTCGTGGCCCTCGGTGATGAACGCCTTGTCGTAGTCTAGGGAGGTCTTCATGACGTTGTCGTTTATGCCGACCACGAAGTGGTTCTTGGGCTTGTCCTTGCCGAGCTCGTCGAAGACGGCCTTGACCATAGCCGGCGTGAACTCCGCCGATCCGAGCCCGTAGCGCCCGCCGACGACGCGCGGCATGGCCTTGAACTTGGGGCTGTCGCCGTCAAGCGACTCGCTGATGGCGGTGCGCACGTCTTCGTAGAGCGGCTCGCCGAGGCAGCCCGGCTCCTTCGTCCTATCCAAAACCGCGATTTTCTTAACGGTTGCGGGCAGCGCGGCCACGATGGCCGCCGCGTCGAAGGGCCTATAGAGGCGCACCTTGAGGACGCCCGTCTTGCCGCCCTTGGAGTTGAGGAATTCGGAGGTCTCGTGCGACGTGTCCGCGCCCGACCCCATAATCACGACGACCCTGTCTGCGTCCGGCGCTCCGTCGTAGTCGAAGAGGTGGTACTGCCGCCCCGTGAGCTTGGCGAACTTGTCCATGTGTTTTTGGACGATGCCCGGGCACTCCGCGTAAAACTTGTTGACCGTCTCGCGCCCCGTGAAGTAGACGTCGGGGTTCTGCGCCGTGCCCTTGATGTAGGGCCTATCCGGCGACATCGCCCTCTGGCGGAAGGCGCGCACAAGGTCGTTGTCGATCATCGCCCTCATGTCGTCGAACGTGAGCTCGTGTATTTTCTGCAGCTCGTGGGAGGTCCTAAACCCGTCGAAGAAGTGCACGAACGGCACGCGCGCCTCAAGCGTCGCGGCGTGGGCGATGAGCGCGAAGTCCATGGCCTCCTGCACCGTGGTGGAGGAGAGGAGCGCGAAGCCCGTCTGGCGCACCGACATCACGTCGCTGTGGTCGCCGAAAATCGAAAGCCCTTGGCAGGCGAGCGCGCGCGCCGAGACGTGGAAAACGGTCGGCGTGAGCTCGCCCGCGATCTTGTACATGTTCGGTATCATGAGCAGGAGCCCCTGCGACGCCGTGAACGTGGTGGTGAGCGACCCCGCGCAAAGCGCCCCGTGCACCGCCCCCGCCGCGCCGCCCTCCGATTGGAGCTCCGACACCGAGGGTATAGTGCCCCAAATGTTCTTCTCCCCGGCAGCCGACTTCTCGTCGGAAATCTCGCCCATGCCCGAAGAGGGCGTGATAGGGTAAATAGCGATAACCTCGTTCACGGCGTGCGCCACGTGGGCGGTAGCCGAGTTGCCGTCGTGCGGTACCATCGTTTTTGATGATGACATAGCAGACTCTCCTGTGTCTTTTGAATTTTGGGGTATGTGAAAATGTTCAATCTTTTCAATCTTTTAAATCTTTTAATCTTTTAAATCTTTTAAATCTTTTAAATCTTTTAAAATCAAAGTCAAATTCTTTTAAATCTTTTTTAGACGAAGCCTACGGCTTCATAACGTGTGGCGCAGAGCCGCCACACAAAGTCAAAGTCAACACCAAAAACAACGTCAAAAACGTCAAAATCAACATCAAAAACGTCAAAAACAACATCAAAAACGTCAAAAACGTCAAAAACGTCAAAATCAACTACAAAGTACCAATATAATTCATGGGCGGGGGAGGTAGATAGTAAATTTTTTGTATTTTTTCGCGCGGGGCGGGGGAGAGGGGGGAAAGGGCGCCCATACGAATGCGTTTGCAACCGGACTGTAGGGGCGACCCTCGCGGTCGCCCTATTCTTGAATACTATACCGCTTTTTGACATATCGGCTTTGATGTACCGGTTTCCGCGCCCAGTGGGCGCATGTGTTAAAACAGTATCCTCCCCCGTCTCTTCTTTATTACAAGCGCGGGTTCCGTTAGGCAGGATATATATTGGTGTTTCTGTTGAAATTCCATCAAACACTAACACTGGAGAATTCTGTGAGTATTGGAAGGGCTTTGGGGCGGGTTGGGATTGTGCTGTCGGTTGCGGTAACTGTAGCCATTGGGCAAACACCCGCGAGCGTCAAAATCGGCAATCAAACATGGACAAAACAAAATCTCAATGTCGAAACGCAGGATAGTTGGTGTTATGAGGATAAAGAATCTAACTGCGCAAAATATGGAAGACTATACACTTATGAGGCCGCGAAAACAGCTTGCGCGAGTATGGGCGGTAAGTGGCGATTGCCGACACGTGACGACTGGGATAATTTATTGAGAGCGGTGGGGGGAGTAAGAAAAGTTGATGAAGATGGAGATGTCGTTT
>JAIRUL010000142.1 GCA_031254445.1 Chitinispirillales bacterium | reverse complement strand
TGAACCGCTTGCGAAGATTCTTTACGTCAACCATGTATAACCCCAATGTTCATTGCTTTATTCATACCTTATCGACTCCGCCGGCAGAAGCGCCGCAGCCGCTTTAGCCGGATATATCGTCGCTGCCCAGCAAATTAGGTTCGCCGCTATGTATATTATCCCTACGTCCAACGCGCTTACCTGCATGGGGAGCGTGTTTACGAAGTATAGGTCGCCGGGGATGGGGATTAGGCGGAAGCGCTCCTGCACGTAGCCTAAGGCCGCGCCGAGGGTTACGCCTATCGTCGAGCCGATGAAGCCCACCGCTATGCCGTTCAGCATGAAGACGCGAAGCACGGCGCCGGAGGTCGCGCCCATGCTCATCAGGATCCCGATTTCCCTGCGCTTCTCTAAAATCATCATTATCAGCGAAGATATTATGTTGAACGCGGCCACCACCATGATTAGCGATATGACCACGAAGATGATTAGCCTCTCGAGCTTCATCCACTGGAAGAGCGAGCGGTTCTGCGTCTGCCAGTCGAGCGAGCGGTAGGGGTAGCCGCCGAGGCGCTCCCTGATATCGGCGGCTATTTTGTCGGCCTTGAAGAGGTCGGTCGTCCTCACCTGTATCCCCTCGACGCCCGTCATGTTGAGCAGGTTTTGGGCGGAGGCGATGGATATGTAGACGAAGTATAGGTCGTACTCGTACATCCCCGTTTCAAAGGCGCCGGCGACCGCGAAGCGCCCCATCTTGGGCGTCAGTTCCTCTTCCCCGTCGTCGGCGGGCAGGCAATAGAGCACAACCTCGTCGCCCTCGCGGAGGGACATCTTGTCGGAAAGCCCCTTGCCGACAAGCACGCCCGGAAGCCGCCGCCCGCGCGTCGACACTAAGCTGTCTAAATCGAAGCTCCCGAAGACCATCGACTTGTGGATGTCGGTCACCGTGGGCTCAAGCGCCTGATCGACGCCGTTTATCATCACGCCCTCCTGAAGCTGCTGGCGCTCAATGCCGCCCTTGCCCGTGATGTACGGCGCCGCGCCGACCACCTGCGGATGCCCGAGGATGCTCTCGCGCAGGCTCTCGTAGTCGTTTATCTGATTTTCGTAGTACCGCGATATCTTCGCATGCGCCAACGTCCCCACAATGCGGTCGCGCACCTCTTTCTCAAAGCCGTTCGCTATGGAGAGCGCGAGGACTAGCACAAACGACCCTAGGCACACACCGGCGGCGGAGATGTAGGTTATCCACGAGACAAAGCCTATCTTGCGCTTGCCGCGGAGATAGCGCAACGCCACGAAGAGTTCCATTTTTCCGTTCATTGCCTCAATTCCCCTCCGGCCTCAAAAGCGGGAACAGTATCACGTCCCGCAGCGTCGCCGCGTTCGTAAGGAGCGCGATTATTCTATCTATCCCCATCCCCCACCCCGATATCGGCGGCATGCCGTACTCCATGCAGAGGAGGAAGTCGCCGTCTATGTCCATCGTCTCCGTGTCGCCGTGCGCGCGCGCGGCGGCTTGCTTTTGGAAGCGGGATGCTTGGTCTACCGGGTCTACTAACTCCGAGTAGGCGTTCACCACCTCCCAGCCGTTTACTACGAGTTGAAAACGGTCGACTACAAGGGGATTATTATCATTGCTGCGGGCGAGCGGCGATAGGTCTAGCGGGTGATGCGTTATGAATATGGGATTTATCAGCGCGGGGCGGGAGACCTTTTTGTACAATAGGTCTATAAGCGTCCCGCGGCCCGCTTTCGCCACGTTTACGTCCGTCTCAAACTTTATACCCTTGTTGTCAAGCTCTTTCTGCAACTCTTCTTTTGTAGCAAACTTGTCGATATCAATGCCGCAATCCCGCAGGATCAAGTCCCTAAACGATATCCGAGGCCAGTCCCCGCTAAAATCTATATCCGCATTCTCATACGTCAACTGCAACCCGCCCTTGACTTCCGATAGCAAATGCTTCAGCAATTTCTCGGTGAATGCCATGTTGTCTTCGTAGTTCCAGTAGGCGGCGTAGTACTCTAAAAGCGTAAAGTCCGGCAGGTGCGAAGCGTCTACCCCCTCGTTTCTAAACGACCGCGCGAACTCGTACACCCTGTCGAAACCGCCGGCTATCGCCCTTTTTAGGTAGGTCTCCGGCGCGATGCGCAGGAAGACATCGATGTCGAGCGCGTTGTTGTGGGTGGCGAAAGGGCGCGCCAGCGCCCCGGTCGCCTTGTTCGTGAGCACCGGCGTGTCTATCTCCGCGAAACCGTTATCGTCCAAAAAATTCCTTATGGTACGGATGATCTTCGTCCGGCACATAAACCGCCCGCGCGACTCCTCGGAGGCGATGAGGTCCAAATAGCGGCGGCGCAGGCGCAGCTCCGGGTCGGTGATCCCGTGGAACTTCTCCGGCAGCGGGCGCAGCGACTTCGACAGGAAAACAAACGACTTCGCGCTCACGGTCTTCTCGCCCGTCTTGGTGGTCATCATATCGCCCTCTATGCCGACGAAGTCGCCGATGTCGACAAGGTTCTTGAACTTGTCGAAAGCGTCGCCGAGCTCGTTCTTCTGCAGGGCAAATTGGAGCTTCCCGCCGATGTCGTATATGTGCCCGAACGCGAGCTTGCCGAAGTAGCGCAGCGAGACGACGCGCCCGGCGACCCTCACGCCCGAAACGCCGTCGTCAAGCCCGACGGCCGCGGCTATGGCGTGGCTCCTATCAAACCGCTCGGCGTAGGGGTGGAACCCGGCCGCGCGGATCTGCGGGATCTTGTCTAAACGCACCTGCATCTGCTCGTTTGCGCCGGCCTCAGACTCCGGGGCGCTCGCGTTGGTTTGAGGATCTGCTTTTGAATCCAATTTTTACTGTTCCTTAATATATTGACACGCTGATACCATATCAATACGGTATAATATGACGGTTACGCATAGACTATATAAAATAATTTATGCGCCGGGATAGTAGGTATTTTGTTGATTAATAAACTACCGGCACCCTCAAAACCGCCCTCTCCCCGTCCACCGCCATCCTCACCACATACACCCCTTTGGGCAGCTTCGCAAACGACACCGCGTGCACCCCGCCCGCGAGATTCCGCTTGCCTATAAGCGCGCCGGAAAGGCTGAATATCTTCACCTCCGCCCTCTCCCTCACCCGCAGCTCTATCCTGCGGCGAAGCTTCTTGTATTGAACGCTTCTTATAGGCGCTATCGCAATAGGCTTGCGCGGCGATACGGATGCCGATCCGGACGGCTCGGCGAATTTTGACAGCAGCCACACGTAGGAGAGCTGGTAGCTGATCATAGGCTCCGCGAACTCCCAAGAGTTTAGCGGCCAGCCGTGGTTCATGTCTTTGTACATCTTGGCGGGCGGCAGGCCTTTCGGCAGCTCGACCAAATTGCACCTTGCGTTGTTGGCCGCCGATCCGCAGGTTTTCGCGTCGCAGCAACCGTCCCACGTTAAGTATTGGTTCGGCCCGCCCGGCAGGTATCCCGGCGCGGGGCCGGGGGCGGCCTCCGTCGTCACATCCCACTTAGGGCTGCCCTCCGTGAACCACGTATGGTAGAGCGATTTGAGGCTATTGGACGCGCCATAGCTGTTCATGTTTGTCAAGTAGACGATATTGAGCGGATTGACGCCGTGGATATAGTGTAGGTAGTCCTCGGCGATATCCTTGTGGTCGGCGGACGGGTCTACAATGTTCCACTTGTAGAAGGTCACGCCATAGTCCGCTTTGGCCTTGTTCGAACCCCAGTTGTAGTCCTTCGCAAAGGCGCGGTAGCCGTCCTTCGCGTAGGCGCCGTAAAAGTTGTCCGGCTTCGCGAACGCCGCCCGCATCTTGGCGCTAATCTCGCTTTTTAGCGGCTCGTTCCCGTTTGGATTCTGTAGATACCTCATGTACAGAAGGTGCGATGTGTGCCTGTAGTGATCCATAAAGTTGCCCCAGGCGTATAGCGGAAATTTTTTCATCGCGTCCTCCACGATTGTCAAGAGCGTATCTTCCCCTGTCAACTCGTAGAGGTAGTACGCCGCCGCCGCGCGGTTTTCGAGCCTGCCGGTCGTGGATTCGTTGTCGGTTATCTCCTGATCGCCTGCGGCGAGCCCTCTTGAGTCGTAATTCGGGCAATCATCCTTGTTCCAAGAATCCCCGCAATTGTTGTGGAACATCGAATCCGGGTGCGCCGAGCCCCACTCGAACGCCTTGACGGCGGCGGCCTTCAGCTGATCCGCGTAGCCAGCCTCCCCGCGCCCGCCGAGGACGCGCGACGCGATGGCGTACGCCCTGGCCGCGCCGAACGCGGCGGTCGCGTTGGGCGGGCCGTAGTAGCTCGCAGCGGCCACGGACGACGGGGGCGATCCGTCCGCCAACCCCTGAACGCTCAGCACCGACCCGTCCGCGTTCTGCATCTTCACAAGCCACGATAGGCCCCACTTCGCCTCGTCTAGTATGTCGGGCACGCCGTTGCCGGATTCGGGGATGCCGTAGTCGTCCCCAAACGCCCCGGGGCGCTCCTCGTAGATGAGGAAGAGGTCGGCAATGTAGTCGGCCGCCCACTTCGTGTACTTGTTGTAGTCCCCCGCGTCAAACCACCCGCCGCTCAAGTCGCGCTCGGTCGACGCGTCGCTCTTCGCGAAGAAGTCCCTCGCCCGCTTGTCCTGCTCAAAGCACATCCCGTCCGCCCACCCCTCGCCGGCGTACCGCGCTGGTTTGTCCGTCCCCGCGCGCTGGTAGTAGAGCATCCTGAGCGCGGCCTTGAGGACGTCGCCGTAAACGCCGTTATTGACATTGAATGAGAACGAACGGAGATTATTCGTTTTATCAACAACGTAGTAGCGCCCCGGCGCCGTCACGCCGGAAAAGTCAAACCACCAAACCTTATCCCCCGAAGCCGCGTCGGGCTCCCCGCCGTTAAAAGCGGCCGCCGCGCCGCTAAAAACCGCCTCCCCGCCCTCTTCGCTTACCACTTGAAACTCCGCCCCCGCCGGATTATATGAAGACGGCGAGCCCGCCCCGGTTTGCGGGGAACGAACGACGGCGGTCTTCTTGGCGTTCTCGCGATAGCCGAATTGGTCGGCCACGATCAGGTCTGTAAGGGCCTGCGCAAAACAGCGCGGCGCGAACGCGGCGGCGCAAAGCGCAGCGGCGAAGATAACCGGCTGTAGGTTTTTGATAGCCATGACAATTCTCCTTTTCTTGCTTGCGTATATAGTTAATATATGGCTTTACCCGTTAAATATCAATAATTTAATGATTTTTATCGCGGGCTTCGGCGGTTGGCGCGGATTTCGCCGCAGATATTGCTTTCGCATAAATCGCGCCCCCCTATTGATATAAGCCCTCCCCATAAATTATCTTTATCCTTAAAGCACAAGCAAAAAGCTATCACGTCTCACCTAACGCGCGCCGTTACCCGGAGGTTGCAGCAGTGCCTGTTACGCTTGGATTCGACAACGATCTCTATCTTTCTAAGCAGACCGCGGCGATTGCCGAGCGCGTCGGGCGCTTTCAGAATAAGCTCTATTTGGAGTTCGGCGGCAAGCTGCTCTACGATTACCACGCCGCGCGCGTGCTCCCGGGGTTCGACCCAAACGTGAAAATGCGCCTATTGCAGAAGCTCAAGAGCGACGCGGAGGTTATACTTTGCATATACGCCGGCGACATCGAGCGGCGCAAGATGCGCGCCGACTTCGGCATCACCTACGACTCCGACGCCCTCAAGCTGATAGACGACCTCGGGGAGTGGGGGATAGACGTCTCGGCGGTGGTGATTTCGCGCTACGCTGAGGATCAATCCGCTGCGCGCGCCTTCAAGAGCCGCCTCGAGCGGCGCGGCATAAAGGTCTTTACGCACGGGGCCACCAAAGGCTACCCCACCGGCGTAGACGCCATAGTCTCCGAAGAGGGCTACGGGGCAAATCCGTACATCCCTACCACAAAGCCAATAGTTGTGGTGACGGGCCCCGGCCCCGGCAGCGGGAAGTTGGCCACCTGCTTGTCGCAGCTTTACCACGACTACAAGCGGGGCCTGCAATCCGGCTACGCGAAGTTTGAGACGTTTCCGGTTTGGGATTTGCCCCTAACGCACGAGCTGAACGCGGCCTACGAGAGCGCGACCCTCGATTTGAGGGACGTCAACATGATCGACTGCTTCCACCTCGATGCCTACAATTCGCACACAGTCAACTACAACCGCGACATCGAGGCGTTCCCTATTGTAAAGAGAATTTTGGAGAAGATAACCGGCCGCGAATCGTTCTACAAGTCGCCCACCGACGCGGGCGTCAACCAAGTCTCGCAGGGTATCGTAGACGACGACGCGGTGCGCGAGGCGGCGCGGCAGGAGATTTTGCGCCGCTATTTTAGGTGCTCGTGCGAATATGCGATGGGCGGAAGCGATAAGGAGGCGGTGCAAAAAGCTGGGTTTTTGGCGCAAAAGGTGGGGATAAGGCCCGAGGACCGCGGCGTGGTGCTGCCCGCGCGGGCGGCGGCGGAGCGCGCAAGAGAGAAAGGCAAGGGCAACGGCGGCGTCTTCTGCGGCGCGGCGACGGAGCTAAAAGACGGCGCTATAGTCACCGGATGCAACTCGCCGCTAATGCACGCGGCGTCAAGCTTAGTGCTCAACGCCGCCAAGACGCTCGCCGGCATCCCCGACGGAATGCACCTTTTGCCGCCGAATATAACGGAATCTATAGGGCGGCTCAAGAGCGAGATTTTGGACGATAGAAAGGTAAGTTTGGATTTAGACGAAACCCTGATAGCGCTAAGCATTAGCGCCGTCTCGAACCCCGCGGCGGAGATGGCGCTAAAAAAACTCAAAGAACTCAAAGGATGCGAGGTGCATATAACGCACATCCCCACGCCGGGCGACGAGGCGGGGCTTAGAAAACTCGGCGTTAATTTAACGTGCGACCCGGAGTTTTCGGCGAAATCGTTGTTTATTACATAATCTTTTAACGCTTTTGGGACTTTGACTTTAAGTTTAAGGAGCAATATACTAATGGGCGGCTTTTTTGGCGTTGCAGCCGATAATTGCGAAAAGTGCAGGACGGATTTATTCTATGGCACCGATTACCATTGCCACCTCGGCATCCGGCGCGGCGGGCTTGCCACCGTTAGTGAAAACTCGTTTTCCCGCGTCATCCACGATATAACAAATACCCAGTTTCGGAGCAAGTTCGACGCGGATCTTGAGAAGCTTGCCGGCGATATGGGAATCGGGGTGATAAGCGACTACGAAGACCAGCCGCTCATCATCGGCTCGCACCTCGGCGCCTACGCCATCGTCACGGTTGGGGCGATAAAGAACGACGCCGAACTTGCCCGCATGGCGTTCCGCAAGCGAGCCACGCACTTCTCGGAGATGAATGGCGGCGAGCTGAACCCAACGGAACTCGCGGCCTCGCTGATAAATCAGGAGGAGAGCTTCGAAGCGGGGATACGGGCCGCGCAGGAGCAGATAGACGGCTCGATGTCTATGCTCATTCTTACGGCGAAAGGCATCTACGCGGTGAGGGACAGGCTTGGGCGGACGCCGGTCATTATAGGAAAGGGCGAGCGCGGCTACGCGGTGACAATGGAGACATGCGCCTTTTATAATCTCGGCTACGAGGTAGAACAAGAACTCGGCCCGGGGGAGGCGGTCTTTATTACGCGGGACGGGCTAGCGCAGCGCCTCCCCCCCGGCGAGCGGATGCAAGTGTGCTCTTTCTTGTGGATATACTACGGCTACCCCGCGTCGGAGTACGAGGGGGTAAACGTAGAGCGATCGCGCTACCGCAGCGGCGCGGCGCTTGCGGCGCGGGATACCGTTGAAGTCGACTTCGCGACCGGCATTCCCGACTCCGGCGTAGCGCACGCGCTAGGGTACTCGCAGAAGCGGCGAATACCCTACAGCCGCCCGTTTGTCAAGTACACGCCCACGTGGGCTCGCTCATTTCTCCCGCAAAATCAGGCGCAGCGAGAGCTCGTCGCTAAGATGAAGCTCATCCCCATAAAAAAACTCACACAAGGCAAGCGGATATTATTTTGCGATGATTCGATAGTCCGCGGAACGCAATTAAAAGATACGCTGCAAAGGATATATTCCTACGGGGCAAAGGAGATACATATGCGCCTTGCCTGCCCGCCGCTCTTCTTCGGGTGCAATTACTTAAACTTTTCCCGTTCGCGCACGGAGATGGATCTAGCCACGCGGAAAGCCATTGAGGAGATTGAAGGGAAAGGCGTTAAGTATGACATTGCGGATTACATAGACGAGCGGTCGGATAAACACGCGGCGCTGATAGAGCACATCCGGTCGAAGATGGGGCTGACGTCGCTGTCGTTCCAACTGCTTGGCGATATGGTGGAGGCAATAGGGGTGGATCGGGGGAAGTTGTGCACGTATTGTTGGACGGGGCGCGATGGATGCAGTATGTACCCGCATTGATACGTCAATAGATAATAACTAATCAAACATATAACCCTAAACCTTAAGACAAGGGAATGAGTAAACAAATGCCCAAACGCGACGATATCCGCAAGGTAATGATTATCGGCTCCGGCCCCATCATAATCGGCCAAGCCTGTGAATTCGACTACTCCGGCACTCAGGCCTGCAAGGCTCTGCGCGGGCTTGGATACGAAATAGTGCTTGTCAACTCGAATCCCGCGACAATCATGACCGACCCGGGCGTAGCCGACATCACCTACATAGAACCGCTCAACGTCCCCACGCTCGCCCGCATCATAGAAAAAGAGCGCCCCGACGCGCTGCTGCCTAACCTTGGCGGGCAGAGCGGGCTTAACCTATCAATACAACTTGCCAAAGAGGGCGTACTTGACAAATTTGGAGTTAGGGTTATAGGCATTGATATTTCGGCGATCGAGCGGGGGGAAGATCGGATTATCTTTAAGGAGGCGATGAAACAGCTCGGCATCGACATGCCAAAAAGCGAAGCGGTCTACACGGTGGAGGACGCGGAGAGAATCGCTGCGGAACTCGGTTACCCGGTGGTCGTCCGCCCCGCCTACACGATGGGCGGCACGGGCGGCGGGCTGGTTTACAACGTGGAAGAGCTCAGAACGGTGGCAAGCCGCGGGCTCTCCGCGAGCCTCATTAATCAGGTGCTCATCGAGGAGTCCGTGCTCGGCTGGGAGGAATTGGAGCTTGAGGTCGTGCGCGACAAGACGGGCAAGATTGTCACTGTCTGCTTCATAGAAAACGTCGACCCGATGGGCGTCCACACCGGCGACTCGTTCTGCACCGCGCCTATGATGACAATATCGCCGGAGCTGCAAAAACGGCTTCAAAAGCACGCCTACGGCATCGCCGAGTCTGTGAACATAATAGGCGGCTGCAACGTGCAGTTTGCGCACGACCCTCATAGCGGGCGCATCGTGATCATAGAGATAAACCCGCGCACATCGCGCTCATCCGCCTTGGCCTCCAAGGCGACAGGTTTCCCCATCGCTCTCATATCGGCCAAGCTCGCGGCGGGAATGACGCTTGGCGAAATGCCGTATTGGAAAGAGGGCACGCTTGACAAATACGAGCCGTCGGGCGATTACGTCGTGGTCAAATTCGCGCGTTGGGCGTTCGAGAAGTTCAAGGGCTCGCAGGATAGGCTTGGAACGCAGATGAAAGCCGTGGGCGAGGTAATGAGCATCGGCAAAAATTATAAGGAGGCATTTCAAAAGGCTATTCGGTCGCTCGAAATCGGGCGCTTCGGTTTGGGGTTCGCCAAGGATTTTAACAAAAAGACGCTGCCGGAATTGCTTGACATGCTGAAAGAGCCGACGAGCGAGCGCCACTTTATAGCCTACGAAGCGATAAGGAAAGGCGCGGGGATTGAAACAATCCACGGAATCACTAAGATTAAAGCGTGGTTCCTTGCCGAGATGAAGGAGCTTGTGGATTTTGAGGAAGAAATCATCGCTAAGTATAAAAACAAAACGCTACCGGGCGATACCCTTATCAAGGCGAAGAAGTGGGGATTTGCGGATAATTACCTTGCGATGCTAATTGGCGGACGGGAATCGGACATTAGAAAACTGCGCCTATCTATTGGGCTAATTGAGGGGTGGGGGGCCGTACCGGTCAGCGGCGTTGACAATGCTTGCTACTACTTCTCGTCGTTTAACATCGACGGCCAAATCAACACAAAAACCAACAAGCGCAAGGTAATGGTTCTTGGCGGCGGGCCGAACCGCATCGGCCAGGGGATAGAGTTCGACTACTGCTGCGTCCACGCTGCGCTCGCGCTGCGCGGCATGGGGGTGGAGACGGTTATGGTCAACTGCAACCCTGAGACAGTATCAACCGACTACGACATCTCCGACAGATTATACTTTGAGCCGCTTACGCTTGAGAATGTACTGAGCATCTACGGTATGGAAAAGCCCGACGGCGTGATTGTGCAATTCGGCGGGCAGACGCCGCTCAA
>JAIRUL010000087.1 GCA_031254445.1 Chitinispirillales bacterium | reverse complement strand
GCTAACGCTCGCGCTAACGCTAAGCGCGCCGTCCTGCCAGCGCGAGCAGGCTTCCAAGAAGCCCGAAGGCCCGATAGTCGCCCGCGTCGGCAGCGCCTATCTGACCCTTGAGGAGCTCAACGCGAGCATCCCCGCGGAGTACAGCGACGTGATAACGCGCGAGCAGAACATCCAGTACGTGGGGCAGTGGATAAACACTGAGCTGCTCTACCAGGAGGCGCTGCGGCTCAAGATAAGCGAGGAGCCGGAGATAAAGGCGCGCCTTGAGAAGATGCGCAAGGATCTCCTGAGCGCCGAGGTCATAAGCCGCGGCGCGTCTAAGGGCGGCGCCGAGGTGAGCGAGCAGGCGGTGCGCGAGTACTACGAGACGAACCGCGAGCAGTTCGTCCGCGACCACAACGTGGCGCGCTATGAGGATATCTTGGTGGAAGACCTGAACGTGGCGTGGGAAGTGCGCCGCACGGCGACGCCGGAGACTTTCAAGAGCCTTGCGAAAACGCACTCTAAGGTTCCGGTGGGGCTTGACGACGGCGTCCCTTACGTGGCCATTGACGCCATCCCGCCGGTGGTGCGCACGGCGGTCTTGTCCGCGGCTGTCCCCTCTATAACGGGGCCCTACCGCTCGGACGAGGGCTTCCACATCCTGCGGGTGGTGGGCCGCTTCGACAAGGGGACGATTGCCTCGCTAGACGAGGTGCGCGACGAGATAGTCTCGCGGCTGTCGAACATCGCCCAAAAGGGCGAGTCGGAGCGGCTGATATCCGACATCCGCTCGAAAGCCGACGTGGAGTTCAACGCGGACTTGGTTCCGGGCTCCGGCGGGGCGAAACCGGCGGACGGGGCCGGGGCGGAGGCTAAGGCCGGCGAGGCGGGGCAGTGAGGATTATGGAGAATATGGGGATTGGCAGGGGTTTAAGGGCTATTGTTTTTACGGCTTGCGCTGTCGCGGCGCTCGCGTTTGCCGGGTTTGCCCAAGGGCCTTTGCCGGCGAAACCGGCTCCGGCGGAACCGGCTCCGGCAAAGGCTGCGCCTACGGAAACGATTCCGGTAAATGCTTCGTCGCCGGAAGCCGCGCCGGTAAAGGCAAAGGCCGCATCGGCGGAATCGGCAGCGCCGCCTAAACCTGCGCCTGCGCCGGCTTCCGCTGCCGGCGGGGCTGCTGCGGATTCTATTGCCATTGACGCCGAAAACGGCGTAGACGGCGGCGAGGGCGGCGGCGCGCTGGCCGCCGAACCGCCCCCGCCGCCGCGCCCTAAGCCTATTGTTTTGCAGCCCGGGCGTTTGGACGGGATCGCAGCCGTTGTCGGCGACGAGATTATTTTGAGCTCCGAGCTTGAGGCCTACGCCTATATGCGCGCGACGGCTTCGGGCGCGGACCCCGAAAGCATCGACGCCAAGAAGCTGATACGCGACTGCCTAAGCGACCTGATAGACAACAAGGTGCTGCTTGTCCGCGCGATGGGGGACAGCGCGATCCACGTGCGCAACGACGAGGTTGAGAGCATGCTCAACAACCACATAAACATGATACTGCGGCAGAACAACATAACGGCGGAGCAGCTCGAGGCGCAGCTGCTCATCCAGCAGGGGCTGTCTATCGCGCGGTTTAAGGCGGAGATACGCAGGGCTATCCGCGAGCAGCTATACAAGCAGAAACTCCAGCAGGGCTACTATTTTTCGATCAAGGCGAACCGCCGCGACGTCGAGCGTTTTTACGCGCAGTACGCCGACAGCCTGCCGGAGATAGGCGAGAGTTTTGAGCTTTTGAAGCTGAGTTTGCGCCCCTTGACGCAGGATTCGGTGCGCCAGGCGGCGTTCGACAAGATCCGCGCGGCGAAGCGCGAGCTTGACGCCGGCGGGGGTTTCGAGGAGATTGCGAAGAAGTACTCCGAGAGCCCCGAGGGGGCTTCCGGCGGCGACCTTGGGTATTTGGCCAAGGGGTCGACGACGGAGCTTGCTTTCGAGGAGCGCGCCTTTTCGCTCCCCGTGGGGCGCGCGAGCGAGCCGTTCGAGACGCGGCTGGGGTATCATATAATCATTGTGGAGGAGAAGCGCGACATGAGCGTGAAGCTCCGCCAGATACTCGTGAGGCACGCGCCCACGGAGCGGCAGCGGGAGGCGCTTGCCGCGCGGCTAGACTCGCTGCGCGCGGCCATTAAGGATAGGGCGGGCTTTGAGGCGGCGGCGAAAGAGATGAGCGTAGACAACGCGACGCGCGCGCGCGGCGGCGATTTGGGGTGGGTCACGCTGCTCGAGGTGCCCTCCGCGGTCCGGGACGCGGTGCGGGGCTTGGAGGCGGGGCAGATAAGCGCGCCGGTAAGCGAGGGCAACGAGTACTCTATCTACATGGTGTCGCAGCGCGCCGACAGCAGGAGGCTGACGCTAGAGAACGACTACGCGCTGATAGCCGAGAAAGCGAGGGATATCTTTGCCCAGCAGCGGATATTGGACGATGTCAAAAAATGGCGGGAGAAGGTCTTTGTAGACATTAGGGTATTAGGGTTGTAAAGAGTTGCTATACGCGCATCGGGTTGGTTTGCAGGGGCTCCGGCACACGAACGCGGCTTTGTTGGCGCATATTAAGGATACAAGACCCGTATGCAGTACGACGCCTTAGCCCCGATATACGATAGGCTGATGAGCCACGTGGAGTACGACGAGTGGGTCGGCCTGATAAAGCGCGTGATAGGGCGCTATAGCGCGTCGGCCTCCCCTGAAATCCTTGAGATGGGCGCCGGCACGGGCATCGTAGGGGCCATTCTTAGGGAGAAGGGCTATAGGTACACGGCCTCCGACCTCTCGCCCCCCATGTGCGCGGAGGCGGCGCGCAGGCGCGGGCTCCCCATCTGCGCCGCCGACGCGCGCCGCCTGCCGTTTAGGCAGGTGTTCGACTTGGCGCTCTTCCTCTACGACGGCATAAACTACATCATGACGCTCGAGGATTACCGCCGCCTCTTCGCCTCCGTTTGCGACGTCCTGCGCCCCGGCGGGCTCTTTCTCTTCGACATCACCACGCAGGAGAACTCGCATCGGCACTTCACGCACTACCTAGACTTCGAGGATTACGGCGACTTCAGCTATGCGCGCAGCAGCTACTTCGACGAGCGGCGCTCTATCCAGCATAACGACTTCACCATCTACCGGCAATCGGGCGAGCACCCGCGCCTCTACGAAAAATACGTGGAGACGCATAGGCAAAAAGTATTTTCAGTGCCGGAGATAGAGCGGGCCATCCCCAAGAAGCGCGTAGAGGTGCTGGGGATATGGGACGGTTTTTCGTTTAAAAAACACACGGAGAGGTCGATAAGGGTGCACTTCCTATTGCGGAAGAACGAGGGTTGATATGATACAATTCCTCCACGTCGGCAAAGAGTACGAAGGCGGTTTCCGCGCGCTTGACGCGCTGTCGTTTTTTATCGACAAGGCGGAGTTCGTCTTCCTCACCGGCGCGAGCGGGGCGGGGAAGACCACGCTGCTCAAGCATATCTACATGGAGGAGAAGCCCTCTACCGGGCAGGTGCTTGTCTGCGGCTACGACTCCAGGAGCGTGCGGCACGGCGACATTCCGTTTTTGCGCCGCAAGCTCGGAATAGTCTTTCAGGACTTTCGGCTGCTCCACGACCGCAACGTCTTCGAGAACGTCGCTTTCGCGCTGCGCGTGACGGGGACGCCGGAGCGCGAGGTGAAGCGCAAGGTTTTCAAGGTGCTGGCGCAGACTGGGCTCTCCCACAAGAGCTCGAACTACCCGAACCAGCTCTCCGGCGGCGAGCAGCAGCGCGTGTCGATAGCGCGGGCGATAGTCAACGAGCCGTGGGTGCTGCTTGCCGACGAGCCGACGGGCAACCTCGACCAGGCGGTGTCGAAGGACATCTTTGAGCTTTTGCAGCGGATAAACTCTTGGGGGACCACGGTGATAATGGCCACCCACGACCTAAGCCTAATCGCCCCCTACCACTACCGCGTGATAGAGCTGCACAGGGGGACGCTCATAAAGGGGGCGGACGCTACGCTTAGGCCGAAGTTTGTGGGGATTAAAGCCTGAGGCCGTAGGCCGAAGCCTTTAAAGCCAAAATCTTTTAAAGGCTTTGACTTTAAAGATTTCGTTCAAAGCCGATATAAATACTATGTCGATGAAACTTTTAAAACGGCTTCTTATAATCGCTGCCGTCGCCGCAGCGCCCGCGCGCATCTGCGCTCAGAGCGTTGTGTCGCCGGAGCTCTTGCGGCAGCTTAAGAATGATAAGAGCGCTTCCGAGCAGGCCAACCGCTTCTTGCAGGCCCATCCGGCGCAACGCGACTCGCTCCTGCGGCGCGCCTCCTCGCGCTCCGACAGCGTAGGCGGGTTGTTTCGCGACACCCTTGATTTCGGCATGGCCGCCGATTCGTCGCTTCTTGCGCCGGACACCTCTTGGCAGGGTTTTTCGGTTTACGAGGAGATGTTTTTGGGCAGGGATATTTTCCCCGACAGCTTGATTCCGTTTTTGCGGCCCTATGGCTACGATGTCTTCCTGCGCGGGGCGCGCAGGCTAGACTTCGGCCCGGGCGAGATGGGCGGCGCGCCCGCCGACTACCCGATACGCGCGGGGGACGAGGTCAAGGTGCAACTCTGGGGGCGGATAAACGAGGAGTACACGCTTACCGTCAGCCGCGAGGGGGCGGTGGCCATCCCGCACAACGTCGGTCCCGTCGCGGTCGCTGGCCTGACCTACGGCGGCATGCAGCGCGCCGTCGCCGACAAGCTGAAAAACATCGAGGGCGTGAACGTATCCATATCCATGGGGGAGCTGCGGCCCATCGGCGTGTACATCGTGGGGGAGGTGAATTCGCCCGGGTTCCACACGGTCAGCCCGCTCACGAGCGTGACGAACGCGCTCTTTGCCGCGGGCGGCGTGGCTAAACGCGGGTCGCTGCGCAACGTGCGGCTCAAGCGCGGCGGGCGGGTTGTGGCGGAGATTGACTTTTACGACTGTTTGATGTCCGGCAGCGGCGAGTCGGGCCTGCGGCTCCAGCATGGCGACGTGATCTCGGTGCCTATCGCTAAACAGATGGTGGGCGTGGCCGGCAACGTGCGCCGGAGCGCGCTCTACGAGCTGAAGAACCCCACCAAACTCATAGACGCGCTCGACCTTGCCGGCGGGGTCAGCCCGGCCGGGTGGATGGGGCGCGTGCAGGTTGAACGCTTTGAGGGCAACTCGCACCGCACCGTGCTCGACGCCGACGCGTCGAAACCGCTTCCCGAATTCCTTGTTAAAGACGGGGACTTGATTAAAGTTTTCCCTGTTTTGTCAAGGGACAAGAACACGGTGTTTCTAAGCGGGAACGTTTTGCGCCCGGGCAAGTACGCGTACAAGGCCGGGATGCGGGTGAGGGACGTAATCGGCGGCTACGAGGAACTCCTGCCGGAGACGCATTTCGGCTACGCGGTGATACTGCGCAAGACGTACCCGTCGTACCTGAACCGGATAGTGCCGTTTAGCTTAGAGAAAGCGCTTGCCGACGAGGCCTCCGGCGACAACGCGCCGCTTGAGGAGCGGGACGAGATAATCGTCTACAGCAGCGACCACTTCAACCCCGACCGCAGCGTAACGATAGAGGGCGCGGTGACGTCCCCCGGCGCTTACAAGCTCTTAGAAAACATGACGGTGCGCGACCTCATACTGCAAGCCGGCGGGCTAAGCGACGACGCCAGCAAGGAGCGCGGCGAGCTCTACAGGCGGCGCTTCGAGGGGGAGTCGGTCATCACGACAAAGGTAGAGTTCGGCATAGGCAAGGCGATGGCCGGCGACACAGGGCAGAACGCGCTGCTTGCGCGCAACGACAAGGTTTTCATCCGCAGCATGAAGGGCTACGAGCCGGAGCGCAGCGTGCGCCTCGGCGGCCAGGTCAACTATCCTGGCGCCTATGTGATATTCGAGGGCGAGACCCTCGGCGACCTGATAACGCGCGCCGGCGGCTTCAAGCCCGACGCCTACCTCCCCGCAGCCATTTTCACGCGGCAGTCGGTCAAAGCGATGGAGGAGAGCCGCGTAAAGCTCTACAATAACGAGCTAGGGGCGGACATGATAAGGCTGTCGATGCAGCTCGCGTCTAAAGGCATAAACGCGTCGCCGCTCTTAGAGCAGCAGGCGCTGCTAAAAGGCATGATGGATTCGGTGACGGTGCTTGGGCGCGTGATGATAGACATGACCGACGAGGCGCAGTATAAGCCTTTCGCGCTGGAGGGCGGCGACGAGCTCTTCGTGCCGAGAAACCTGTCTACGGTCTCCGTGCTTGGCGACGTCTACAACTCGGGGACGTTTAGGTTCAACCCCCAGCGCCCGTCGGCCGCGCACTATTTGGAGATAGCCGGCGGCCCCAAAGAAACGGCGAACAAGAAAGCGGTATAC
>JAIRUL010000251.1 GCA_031254445.1 Chitinispirillales bacterium | reverse complement strand
CGCCGCAGTTGGGCAGGCATCATAACAAATTACAGGCACTTGTCAACTCGGTGATGCCGGATTACGGGCTATCGCCAGGGTTTAACTGCGGATTTTAGGTTTAAAAAGAATTTGACTTTGATCCTTTGATGTTAGCCCCGTCCCCAATGTATATTATATAACTATCAAAAAATCTGCAAATCCTACGTTACAGATAGGGCATAGATAATGCTAATGGGCACGGTTAGGCGCATATACGTTGAGAAGCGCGCGGAGTACGATGTTTATTCCGGGCGTTTGTTCGCGGATTTGAGGGATAATCTGGGGATTTTTGGGCTTACGGGGGTTCGGACGCTGAACCGGTACGATGTGCAGGGGCTGCCGGATGAGCATTATAAGGCGGCGCGCGATGCCATTTTTGCGGAGCTGCCCATAGATTTGGTTTATGACGAGGAGATGCCGCTCTCCGCGGGGGAGCGCGTTTTTGTGGTTGAGTACCTGCCGGGCCAGTACGACCAGCGGGCGGACAGCGCGGCGCAGTGCATCCAGCTTCTAACCCATGCCGCGCGCCCGGAGGTCGCCTCGGCGCGGGTGGTCGCGCTTCGGGGCGGCATCAGCGACGGAGATTTTGAGAGGGTGAAGAGTTACTGCATAAACCCCGTAGATTCGCGGGAGGCGCCGCTTGACAAACCCCAAAGCCTTGATATGCGCTCCGAGCAGCCTGCCGACGTGTCGGCGCTTGACGGGTTTATATCGCTTGGGCGTGATGAAATCAATACGCTTAGGCAAAGCCTTGGGCTTGCCATGAAGACGGAGGATCTGCTCTTTTGCCAACGGTACTTTAGGGGCGACGAGGGGCGCGATCCTACCATAACCGAGATTCGTATGCTTGATACGTATTGGTCGGACCACTGCCGCCACACGACGTTTTTGACCGCCATAAAGAATGTAGAGATAGAGGACGCGCCGCTAAACGCCCCGGTTAAGGCGGCGTTTGAAGCGTACAAAAAGGCACGGGAGTATGTTTACGGCGAAAACGTTGGCAAAAAGGAAATATCCTTGATGGACGTCGCTCTAATGGGTATGCGGGAGCTGCGCAAGAAGGGGCTGCTTTTAGACTTAGACGTTTCCGACGAGATCAACGCTTGCAGCATCGTCGTCCCTGCGGCGGTAGACGGCAGGCTTGAGGATTGGCTTGTGATGTTCAAGAACGAGACGCATAACCACCCAACGGAGATAGAGCCGTTCGGCGGCGCGGCGACGTGTTTGGGCGGCGCTATACGCGACCCGCTCTCCGGCCGTTCTTATGTTTATCAGGCGATGCGCGTGACGGGCGCGGGCGACCCGCGGGCCGCGGTCAAAGAGACGCTCGCGGGCAAGCTGCCGCAGCGCAAGATTACCACGCTTGCGGCGCAGGGCTACAGTTCCTATGGCAACCAAATAGGTTTAGCGACGGGCATTGTCGCGGAGGTGTACCACGAGGGCTACGTGGCGAAGCGCATGGAGATAGGCGCCGTGGTGGGCGCCGCGCCGAAGTCTAACGTTTTGCGCCGCGAGCCTAAGGCCGGCGACATCGTTGTGCTCTTAGGCGGCAGGACGGGGCGCGACGGGTGCGGCGGGGCGACGGGGTCGTCGAAAGAGCACACGGAGGAGTCGATACAGGAGTGCGGCGCGGAGGTGCAGAAGGGGAATCCGCCGACCGAGCGCAAGATTCAAAGGCTCTTTAGAGACCCGGAGGTGAGCAGGATGATCCGCCGCTGCAACGACTTCGGGGCTGGCGGCGTGTCGGTGGCCATCGGCGAATTGGCCGCAGGGCTCGATATCGATTTGGACGCAGTCCCCAAGAAGTACGACGGGCTTGACGGAACGGAACTCGCCATCTCCGAGTCGCAGGAGCGTATGGCTGTGGTGATCGATCCGTCCGACCTGAAGTCGTTTGAAGATAAGGCGGAGGGTGAGAATTTAGAGACTGCGGTCGTCGCTAAGGTGACGGAGACGCGGCGGTTAAGGATGTTTTGGCGCGGGAAAGCTATTGTCGATATCAGCCGCGATTTTATAGATACGAATGGGGTGTTGCAGGAGACGGATGTTTTTGTCAAGTCGCCAAGGGAGCTGCATTTGCCGGATTTGCTTGGGATGACTTCTTCGTGGAAAAACGGGGATGCGCGGGGCGCGTTTTTTGAGACGATGGCCGACATCAACGTTTGCAGCCAAAGGGGCATGGCGGAGATGTTCGACAGCTCTATCGGCGGAGGGACGGTGCTAATGCCGTTTGGCGGGAAGTATCAAGGGACGCCGGCGGAGGCGATGGTTGCGAAATTGCCGGTTGTTAACGCGGAGACGGTTACGGGGACGGCGATGAGTTACGGTTTTGACCCGTATCTATCGTCGTGGAGCCCGTTTCACGGCGCGGTTTACGCGGTGATTCAGTCCGTGGCGAAAATTGTGGCCGTGGGCGGCGATCATCGCAAGGTTCGCTTGACGTTGCAGGAATATTTTGAAAAGATTGGGAATGACAAGGCAAGGTGGGGTAAGCCCTTCGCCGCTCTGCTCGGCGCGTACTTTGCGCAGGCGAGCCTGAATATCCCCGCGATAGGCGGCAAGGACAGCATGTCGGGGACGTTTAAGGATTTGCGCGTCCCGCCGACGCTGGCCTCGTTCGCCCTCGCGCCGGTTGACGTCGCCAAAGTCATATCGCCGGAGTTTAAGAAGAGCGGAAGCCCGGTTGTCTTTGTGTCGATTTGGGTTGACGGGGTTGGGATGCCGGATTTCGCAGTGATTGACAAGTGCTACGGCGCGGTACACAGCGGGATAGCCAACGGGCAAATCATATCGGCTCATACCGTAGGGCGGGGCGGGATATCGGAGGCTATCGCTAAGATGTGCTTCGGGAACCGCATAGGGTTTAGGGTTGACGAGGGCGTTGAGCTGCGGGAATTGTTTACGCCGGACTACGCCGGTTTGGTCTTAGAACTTGATAAAAGCGTCAACTTAGATACTAACATCCTCGGCATAGGCGAGAACTGTACTATATTGGGGGTTACCGTTAGCGACAAGAAAATTATTTATCAAGGCGTTGATATCGATATAGGCGAATTATACGGTAAATGGGAGAGCGTACTAGAAAAAGTTTTCCCCACGCAGGCAGGCGCGGGCGGTGCTGATGTCAATACTTCCGAACATCGCCCCGAACATATACAATCGTCTCCCAAAACCGCCAAGACAAAAATAGCCCGCCCGCGCGTCCTAATCCCCGTATTTCCGGGCATAAACTGCGAGTACGACAACGCGCGAAAATTTACGAAAGCCGGCGCGGAGTGCGAGTTCTTTGTTCTCAAGAACATAAAGCCGCAGCACATCGATGAATCCGTAGAGGCAATGTCTAAGAAGATTGCGAACGCTCAGATACTAATGATTCCCGGCGGCTTCAGCGCCGGCGACGAGCCGGACGGTTCCGGCAAGTTCATAGCGGCGTTCTTCCGCAACCCGCGCATAAAAGACGCTGTCGCCGAATTTTTAAACCGTAGGGACGGGCTGATGCTTGGCATATGCAACGGTTTTCAAGCGCTGATAAAGCTCGGCCTCGTGCCTTATGGTGAGATTCGAGACCTAGGGGAGGATAGCCCCACCTTGACATTTAATACTATTGGACGGCATATATCAAGGATAGCCTATACCAAAGTGCGCTCGGTCAACTCCCCGTGGTTGGCAAATGTGAATATCGGCGACGTCCACGCCGTCCCGGTTTCCCACGGCGAGGGCCGCTTCGTCGCGTCGCCCGAAGAGATCAAAAAGCTCTTTTCGTCCGGCCAAATCGCGACGCAGTACGTAAATTGCGACGGCCAATACGAATGCGGCATGAACGGCAATTGCAACGGCTCATATCACGCCATCGAAGGCATCTTAAGCCCCGACGGCCGCGTGCTAGGCAAGATGGGCCACAACGAGCGCATGGGGGAGTGGGTCGCGAAGAATATAAGCGGTGACAAGGATCCGAAAATATTTGAGGCAGGAGTGGGGTATTTTGGGTGAGTTGAGCATTGAACTTTAAGGAGGTTTTATATGTCGCAATACATCGGCGTTCTAGCCGACTGGTTCCGCTCCGGCGGGTCGTTTATGTGGGTTCTGCTTTTATTTTTTGCTTGCGCTGTTGCGGTTATGATTGAGCGGGTGATATTTCTTTATTTTGTTTGCCCGCGCGACACGTCCGAGCTTGTCAACAAGCTGAAGACGGCGGTGGGCGAGGGCAAGCTGGACGAGGCCGCGAAGATGCTGCAGGGCAAGAGCTCGCCTACGCATATGCTGCTTGGCATTGCCGTAGACAGTTTTGGGGCGGGCTACACGGCGGCGGACATTCAGGAGGACGTGGAGGAGTCGGCGATAGGGCAGATACACCGCTTCTCCGTGCGGCTGAATTACCTATCGCTCTTCGCGAACATCTCCACGCTTGTCGGGCTTTTGGGGACGATTGTCGGCCTCATGCGGTCGTTCACGTCGCTTGCGAGCGTCGATCCGTCGCAGAAAGCCTCTCTGCTCGCGGCGGGCATCTCGCTTGCCATGATTACCACGGCGGCTGGCCTTGTCGTTGCGGTGCCTTGCATGGTAGCCTATACGATTTTCTCCAACCGCCAGAGCGCGCTTGTAAAAGACTTGGACGAATCAACGGTGCGGCTGTTGAACTTTATGAAGAAAAAGAGGGCGGGGTGAAAGCTTTGACTTTGACTTTGACTCTGACTTTGTGTGGCGGCTTTAGCCGCCACACGTTATGAAGCCGTAGGCTTCGTCTGAAAAAGAATTTAAAGGCTTTGACTTTAAAGGATCTATTATGCCCGGACTTTCCCTATACAAAATGGCGCGCCCGCCCTCGGAGATGGCCGAGGCCGATGTGGACGTTACTCCCGTGATGAACGTCTTTATCATCCTCATCCCGTTTTTGGTGTCGATGGCCGTGTTTGCGCAGGTGGCGATTATCGAGTTCTCAGTTCCGTCCGATGTCGGGCAGTCGTCCGCGCAATCATCGGGCAAGCCTAAGTTAAAGCTGACTGTCTTGCTAACGGAGTCGTTTCTCGGCGTCGTTGAGGGGGAGAATCTGCTTGATTCGCTTCCCATGCAAGACAACGGGCAATACGCGTTCGATTCGCTGCGGCATGTCCTTGCGCGGCGTCGCCCCGAATCGGAGTTTCCCGACGAGATTGTCGTTGCCGTGCGGGACGGGATAGCGTTTAAGCACGCGGTAAGGGCAATGGAC